>DASPUA010000271.1:0-3185 GCA_035623135.1 Thermodesulfovibrionales bacterium
ATACCTTTGTCTTTGCGAGGGGCTCTTCCAGAGTTTTCCCTTCTGACACTGCCTGTCTTACGTCCATGATGGCGTATTCTATCACCTTGTTCCCCGCTGTTTTTGCGGTGATCTCGAGGCCATCCAGGATGGGAACGCCGCTGCTAATCAGTGTTCCCAGCGTTCTGGTGAATTTAGCGACTGCAACCTTCCTGAGGAGTATGCCGAATATAGGGAGTTTCAGGAGGATAGAATCAACGACCTTTTTCCCCTTTTCTGTTTTTCGCACCTGGACGATTGAGACAATCATCGCACCAATCATGCCTGCGACAATAATTCCGCCTATGCCCGCAACAAAATTACTTATGCCCAACACAATACGCGTGGGGAGGGGGAGAGTGCCCCCGAGGCTTGCAAACATCTGTGAAAACGTGGGGACCACAAAGATCATAATGACGGCTATGACCAATACTGCGACGCTCGTGACCACGGCAGGATAAATCATGGCGCCCTTGACCTTCTTCTTGAGCTTCATTGCCTTTTCAATATACGCAGCAAGCCTGTTCAATATTGTATCGAGGATACCCCCTGCTTCCCCTGCTGCTACCATATTGACATAGAGCTCTGAGAATATCTTAGGGTGTTTTCTTAAGGCATCGGCGTAAGTGGAACCGCTCTCCACATCCGCCTTGATGATCGTGAGGTTCTTTGCGAGAGTTTTGTTTTCTACCTGTTCAGAGAGAATCTCAAGGCCCTGTACAAGGGGAAGGCCTGCATCGATCATGGTGGAAAACTGTCTTGTAAATACTACGATGTCTTTATCACTGACTTTGCCACCAAGGCCTAAGCCACCGAGCAATCCTTTCTTGGTCTCGGCCTTTTCGGTCACGACGGTGGCGGTTATGTTTTTCCGTCTCAGCTGGGCAATGACCTCATCCTTTGTGCCTGCGACCATCTCTCCCGAAGTGACGGCACCCTTTACGGTTTTTCCTGACCATTGATACGTTGCTGGCATTGCTACCCCCTTCCCTTTGCAGTAGTCGACACCCGCTGAATCATGGTGATCAGTTCTTCGGGTATCATTGAGCGGCCCATTGCTTCCTCGTAGGAAATCAATCCCTTTGTATAGAGATCAAAGAGCGACTGGTTCATGGTTTGCATTCCTGACTTGGATTGTCCGGTCTGCATCTGGGAATAGATCTGGTGCACTTTGTCTTCCCTGATAAGGTTTCGTATCGCGGGATTCGGCACCAGTATCTCAACTGACATGACCCTGCCATTACCGGACTTTCTGGGAAGGAGCTGCTGGGAGAGGATACCCTCGAGCACAAAGGAGAGTTGCACCCGTATCTGTTCCTGCTGATGGGCAGGGAACACGTCGATAATTCGGTTGATGGTCTGGACCGCAGAGTTGGTGTGCAGCGTAGCGAGGGTAAGGTGGCCCGTTTCAGAGACGGTCAATGCGGCTTCTATGGTCTCCAGATCGCGCATCTCACCGATAAGGACCACATCAGGGTCCTGTCTGAGCACGTATTTCAGGGCTGCCTTGAACGATAGGGTGTCGGCATTCACTTCCCTCTGGTTTATGAGACATTTCTTATGGTTGTGGAGGTATTCTATAGGATCCTCCACAGTAATGATGTGCTCGTGTCGCTCATCATTAATCCTGTCGATCATTGCCGCGAGAGTGGTTGATTTTCCACTTCCTGTGGGACCGGTTACAAGGATCAGTCCCCGGGGCTTTTTCACAAGGTCATGCACAATGTCCGGCAATCCCAGTTCATGAAACGTTCTGATCTGGAAGGGGATTGTTCTGAATGCGCCGGCTACGGCCCCCCGCTGCATGAAGATATTTGCCCTGAATCTGCTCAGTCCCTTTATCCCAAAGGACAGATCAAGTTCATTGTGCTCCTCAAAGCGGTGTTTTTGGGCATCGGTGAGGATGCTGTAACAGAGGGATTTTGTGTCAGTAGCGGAAAGGGGAGGATGGTCCATCACCCTCAGCTTACCATCTACCCTGAGTCTCGGAGGAGTCCCTGTGGAGATATGGAGGTCAGACGCCCCGCTCTCAGTCATATTCTTGAGCAAATCATAAAGTGTTGACACTGCTCGCTTCCTTTGTATGAGAATGTTGTAGTGAGTTCTGAATCAAGTTCAGGATAACGCGCACGGAATTCCACCAATGGGACACTTTAATCACCGAAGGTGACCCTCAGCACCTCTTCGATTGATGTCGTGCCTTCCTTCACCTTGTTCATCCCGCTCCTCCTGAGGGTATTCATCCCCAGCCTAACGGCGGTCTTTTTGATCTCGTTCGCAGAGGCTCCTTCAAGGACCAATTCCCTCAGTTCGTCACTTATCGGCATCACTTCATAAAGGGCTATTCTTCCCTTGTACCCAGAGTTGTTACACGTTGAACAGCCCTTGCCCTTGTAACATTTGATCGTTTTCACCTCTTCATCAGAAAAACCAACCCTTGTGAGCGCCTGAAGGGGGAGTTTCTCTTCTTCCTTGCATTGCTGACAGATCTTCCGCGCCAGTCTCTGAGCGAGAATGAGAATTACTGATGACGAGACAAGGAATGGTTCGATTCCCATGTTCAAAAGTCTGCTAATGGTGCTTGGGGCGTCATTGGTATGGAGTGTGCTCAGCACTAGGTGACCGGTGAGGGCAGCCTTTACCCCGATCTCAGCCGTCTCAAAATCCCTGATTTCGCCCACCATGATAATATCAGGGTCCTGCCTCAGGAATGATCTTAGGGAAGACGCGAAGGTGAGACCAATCTCCTCTTTCACCTGAACCTGGTTTATGCCCATAAAGTTATATTCTACCGGATCTTCAGCGGTCATGATATTGATGCCCGGTTTGTTGAGATGGTTCAATGCGGAATAGAGTGTGGTTGTTTTTCCACTTCCGGTAGGGCCTGTGACCAGAACCATTCCGTAAGGTTTTTCTATAGCAACCATGAAATCGTCCAGTTGTTTTTTTTCAAAACCAAGTCGCGTTAAATCCACCTGGAGGTTTGATTTGTCCAGAATTCTGAGAACAGTCTTCTCGCCAAAAAGCGTGGGAAGGGTGGAGACGCGAAAGTCTATCTCCCTCTTTTTCCCTAATTTAAGCTTAATCCTTCCATCCTGAGGGAGCCTTCTCTCCGCTATGTCAAGACGTGACATGATCTTCACCCTTGAGGTCAATGCAGCCTTAAT
>DASPUA010000272.1:0-5694 GCA_035623135.1 Thermodesulfovibrionales bacterium
CATAGCTGACAGGGGGGTATATAATGAATGACATCTTTTGTGCTAAACCTTTTTGTTATTTATCCTGTCTAATGAAGCAGATGGATGAAGACATACAGCTTGTGGAGAGATACCTCAGTGGTGATGCGGAAGCTGTCGAGGTGCTTGTCATGAAATATCAGAAGCGGATTTATGCCATTGCGTACAGGATGACGAGAGATGTTGAGGATGCAAAGGACCTGACCCAGAAGACCTTTATTAAGGCTATTGAGGGAATCAGAGGGTTTCGCAGGGAGTCTTCATTCAAGACATGGATTTACCGTATTGCCATAAACACGAGTCTCACCCATCTGAAAGGGAACCGACGTGAGGAGAGGGAACTGGACGAATCCATAATGGGCAGCCACGATGGCACGTTATCCACAATCATAGAAAATGAGAAACGGGATTTCATAAGGAGGGAATTGGATGGACTTCCTGAAAGGCAGAGGCTTGCGGTTATCCTCAGGGCATACGAAGGGCTGAACTGTAGTGAGACCGCCCAGATCATGGGATGTTCGGAGGGTGCGGTCAAGGCCCATTATCACCACGGAGTGAAGCGATTAAAAGAAATAATAAAGGAGAAGGGCTATGAGGTCAGGGCATGAAGAAATAATTGATCTGCTCCCTGAATACCTGAAAGGCTCTCTTCCCGGAGAACTGGTAAACGAGGTCCAGGCCCATCTGGATGGATGCGAGGAGTGCAGAAACGAGGTCTCCTTTCTTCGCGAAATCGGTGAGAGCGAGGTGCCTGACCCCGGAGCCCTCTTCTGGCAGAGCCTTCCCCGGAGAGTGAGACTGACCGTTGAAAGTAAGAGGAACGAGAGGTTCCCGTTAGGGTTCCTGGTAAGGCGGCTGCCTATGGGAGCAGCAATTGCCGTTGCATTGCTGCTGACGCTCATCTATGTATACCCCTTTAAAGAGAAGACGTCGGTGCAAGATCCTTTTTTTAAGGACCCTTTGACGGCCTCTGTGCCGGATTACAGTGATGTGAGTGAAGAAGATATCCCCCTCATTGCCGAGGAGATCACGATTGACGAGGCGTATCTTCCCCGAGAAAATTATACGGAGCTTTCCTATCACAAAGAGTTTGCGTCCTTGAGTTCCGGAGAAATGGAAAGTCTCTATGAGGTGTTAAAAGAAGAGCATCAATCAGGGGGCTGATAAGGATGGCTGCAATATAAAAAGTTCCACTGTGATACAGGCAACGTCGCTGCTTCATCCCATATGATATAATCGTTCTACCCAGTCGCGTATTTCTTCAGGGAAAAAGCCAGGTAAGGCTTGAATAGAGCTTTTTGGGAGGGTCTTTGAAGCCTCAGAGAGACATTTTGAAACTAATCGGAAACACCCCCCTTGTGGAAATTACCCGATTCTCTCAAGAAGATGCTGCAGAAATATGGGCGAAGCTTGAGGGATTTAATCCAGGAGGTTCTGTAAAGGACCGTATAGCCCTCTCTATGATAGAGGCTGCTGAGAATGAGGGGAGACTGGAACCCGGCGGAACGGTCGTAGAGCCCACGAGTGGAAATACGGGGATCGGTCTTGCCATGGTCGCGGCAGTGAAGGGGTACCGGCTGATCCTCACTATGTCCGAGAGGATGTCCATGGAAAGGAGGAATATCCTTCAGGCATATGGGGCTGAGCTTATCCTCACACCCGGAGAGCGGGGAATGCTTGGCACGGTGGAAAGGGCAGAGGAGATTTACAAAAAGAACCCTCGTTACTTCATGCCTTTACAGTTCGAAAACCCTGCAAATCCGGATGCCCATAGAAAGACCACTGCAATGGAAATCATTCATACGATGGGTGGCGTCCCGGATGCATTTGTTGCGGGGGTTGGGACGGGAGGGACGATTACCGGCATAGGAGAAGTCTTTAGGGAAAGGCGTTCCGATGTCCTCATCGTTGCTGTTGAGCCTGCTGGGTCCGCCATACTCTCGGGCGGCGAACCTGGGCCTCATAAAATCGCAGGCATCGGTGCGGGATTTTATCCCGGGGTACTGAACACTAAGGTATACGATGAAATAATCCCTGTCTCTGATGAAGATGCCATGGAGACCTCAAGGAAGTTGGCACTAAGAAAAGGAATCCTTGCAGGCATCTCCTCAGGTGCTGCCATGTGGGCGGCAATGAAAGTCGCTATGAGACTGGGAAAAGGAAAGAGGGTAGTGGTAATCTTTCCTGACAGGGGGGACCGCTACCTGAGTACAGGGCTGTTCACGCCAGAGACAGTGGACTCATGCACGTAGAAGTCCTGCTACCAGCGATTTCCTCCTGCTGAAAGAGGCACGCTTTATTCAAATTCACGCATGCTCTTAACAGCGCGTGGTTTTGGATGGGCGGAATGATTCTTGTGCGTGGGCTATTATTTCTCCTATCCTGTTGCTTTTTTCCCCTTTGAAAAGTTACTCTAGTAATTCCCTCTGGCGGAGTCAGCACGTATTCCCGGGAGGGGATTACGGGAATAGTTTTAAGTGCTTGACAAAAAAAGTTTCTTCTGGTAAGCTTTCAAAGTTTTCCCGTAAAAACCTCGAGACCTGAAGTTTCGAAAGTTTCTCGTGTGAAAAATATGGAGGAAAAGTGCCGACAATAGCTCAATTGGTGAAACAGGGAAGGAAAAAGCTCGAAATGAAGACCAAGAGCCCTGCCCTCAGGAACTGCCCCCAGAAGAGAGGGGTATGCGTGAGGGTGTATACTACCACTCCGAAGAAGCCAAATTCTGCACTGAGGAAGGTTGCAAGGGTGAGACTGACCAATGCCATGGAGGTTACCTCTTATATCCCTGGAGTGGGACACAACCTCCAGGAGCACTCCATCGTGATGATAAGAGGGGGAAGGGTAAAGGACCTTCCAGGCGTAAGGTACCACATTATCAGAGGCACTTTGGATTCTGTAGGCGTTGCGGATAGGAAGCGGGGTAGATCAAAATACGGAGCCAAGAGGCCGAAGTAAGAGGAAACGGATATGCCAAGAAGAAGAGTTGCAGAGAAAAGAGAAATCCTTCCGGATCCAAAATACAACAGCAAGCTGGTGAGCAAGTTCATTAATATAATGATGGAGGACGGCAAGAAGTCCACATCAGAGAGAACCTGTTATGGTGCATTCGAGATCATTAAGGAGAAGTCAGGGAACGACCCCCTGAAGGTCTTCAAGACCGCGATAGAAAATGTCAAACCCGTTTTGGAGGTAAAGCCAAGAAGGGTGGGCGGCGCAACGTACCAGGTACCGGTGGAGATACGCCAGACGAGGCGCATTGCCCTGGCCTTTAGATGGATCATTACCTATTCCCGTGGGAGAAGCGAAAAGACCATGAGGGAAAGGCTCGCAGGGGAGTTGATGGATGCGTTCAACAATACAGGGGCTTCCATAAAGAAGCGGGAAGACACCCACAGGATGGCTGAGGCGAATAAAGCCTTCGCACATTATAGATGGTAAGGATAGAGGAATACGCACTTGTCAAGATTACCCTTAGAAAAGACACGCAATATTGGCATTATGGCCCACATCGATGCCGGAAAGACCACTACCACCGAGCGTATCCTCTACTACACAGGGGTCACCTATAAAATAGGCGAGGTCCATGAAGGCACTGCCGTAATGGACTGGATGGTTCAGGAGCAGGAGAGAGGCATCACCATAACCTCTGCTGCAACTACATGTTTCTGGAAAGACCACAGGATCAATATCATTGACACCCCAGGACATGTTGATTTCACTATAGAGGTCGAAAGGTCCCTCAGGGTTCTGGATGGCGCAGTGGCTGCATTCGATTCTGTTGCAGGGGTGGAACCCCAGTCCGAGACGGTCTGGAGGCAGGCCAACAAATACGGTGTGCCGAGGATCGCATTCATGAACAAAATGGACAGGGTAGGTGCCGACTTCTTCATGAGCGTGAAGAGTATGGTCGATCGTCTCGGCGCAAATCCTGTTCCCATACAGATCCCCATAGGTGCGGAGGACAAGTTCAGGGGTTCCATAGACCTTGTGAGGATGAAGGCCATTTATTTTGACGATGAGACCCTGGGGGCTAAATATGTAGAGGATACTATACCCGACGGGTTGATCCCCCAGGCAAGGGAATACAGGGAGAAGATGCTGGAAGCGCTTTCTGATATTGACGAAGAGATTATGGAAAAGTTTCTTAGCGGCGACAAGATAAGCGAGGAAGAGATTATGAAGGCCCTGAGAAAAGGAACCATCGAGCTGAGGCTTACCCCAGTGATATGCGGCTCTGCCTTTAAAAACAAAGGGGTTCAGCTCCTCCTTGATTCCATTGTGGATTACCTTCCCTCTCCCCTCGACGTCCCCCCTGTGATGGGCACCAATCCTTCTGACGATTCAGAGGTGGTGAGAAAGGCGGCCAACGATGAACCATTTTCCGCCCTTGCATTTAAGGTAATGACCGATCCCTTTGTGGGACAGCTGACGTTTATAAGGGTGTATTCCGGCGTACTGAGTGCCGGCTCTTATATCTATAACTCCACAAAAGATTCCAAGGAGAGAGTTGGAAGGCTTTTGAGGATGCATGCCAATAAGCGGGAGGAGATAAAGGAGGTTGTTGCCGGTGACATCGCCGCAGCAGTGGGACTTAAGAATACTCTTACCGGGGATACCCTCTGTGATGAAAAGCACTCTGTTGTCCTTGAATCCATTGAATTCCCTGAACCTGTAATCTCTGTTGCCATAGAGCCAAAAACAAAGGCGGACCAGGAGAAGCTTTCCCAGTCTCTGGCCAAACTTGCTCAGGAGGACCCCTCGTTCAGGGTTTCATACAATGAAGAGACAGGCCAGACCATTATTGCGGGAATGGGCGAACTCCATCTTGAGATAATCGTGGACCGACTGCTCAGGGAGTTTAAGGTGGGCGCCAATGTGGGAAAACCCCAGGTGGCTTACAAGGAGACTATCCGTACGGCATCGAAGGCAGAAGGAAAATTTGTGAGGCAGAGCGGAGGCCGCGGTCAGTACGGTCATGTCTATATTGAGCTCGAACCCGCAGAGGCAGGAAAAGGGTTTGAATTTGTGAATAAGATTGTGGGGGGAACTATCCCCAGGGAGTATGTTCCTGCGGTGGAAAAGGGTGTGAAAGAGGCGATGGACACAGGAGTCCTTGCAGGGTATCCAGTGGTGGATGTGAAAGCGGTTCTCTATGACGGCTCCTACCATGAAGTTGACTCATCAGAAATGGCGTTCAAAATTGCCGGTTCCATGGCCTTTAAGGAGGCTGCAAGGAAGGCGAAGCCCGTTATCCTTGAGCCGATAATGAGCGTGGAGGTGGTGACCCCGGAGGAATACATGGGCGACGTAATGGGAGATCTGAATTCACGCAGGGGAAAGATCCAATCCATGGAAAAGAGGGGAAATGCCCAGGTAATCAGAGCAGAGGTCCCTCTTTCAGAAATGTTCGGTTATGCCACTGACCTCAGATCGAAAACCCAAGGAAGAGCGACTTACACCATGCAGTTTTCCCATTATGAGGATGTGCCCAAAGGCATAGCAGATACGATTGTGGCCAAGGTGAAAGGGGAATAAAGGAGGAAATATGGCAAAGGCGAAATTTGAGAGGGTAAAGCCTCACGTAAATGTAGGGACGATAGGGCATGTAGACCATGGGAAGACGACGTTGACGGCGGCGATCACGAAGGTATTGGCGATCAAGGGGCAGGCGCAGTA
>DASPUA010000273.1:0-5378 GCA_035623135.1 Thermodesulfovibrionales bacterium
GGGGTCCCTCATGAAGCGTATCTCTTTGGTTACTTCACATATGCATTCTATCAGGGAATTGAGCGGCGCCGTATCGCTCACCACGGGAGGATCAAAGGTGATTCCGTTTCTCTCTGACATCACTGCAACTCCATGGTTGCCCACCTGACCACTCACTAAAATTGTATCGCCCCCTCTGATCTTGCAGGCGGAGAGTTCTATGCCGTCAGCGAGGATTCCGACACCTGAAGTGTTTATGAATATCCCGTCGCCTTTCCCCTTGTTCACCACCTTAGTGTCCCCTGCAACAATTTTTATACGCGCCTTCTCAGCCGCCCCGGACATTGACGCCACGATAGCCTTCAAGTGCTCCAGGGGGAATCCCTCCTCAATGATAAACCCTGCAGTCAGAAAGAGGGGTCTCGCACCAGAGACCGCAAGGTCATTCACTGTCCCGTACACTGCAAGCTCACCGATATTCCCCCCGGGAAAGAAAAGGGGAGACACCACATATGAATCGGTGGTAAAGGCGAGTTTGTGGGGGTTCATGTCGAGGATTGCTGAATCACCAAACCCGGCAATTCCGAATGCAGGGCCAAAATGTTCCCTTATCAGTTCGTGCATAAGTTTTCCGCCGCTTCCATGGCCCAGAACTATCCTATCCACGATATGCTCCATATTTATAGTACGCAGCGCAACTCCCCTCGGTACTCACCATGCATGCCCCCACAGGACTTTCAGGACTGCATGCGCCACCGAACAGGGGGCATTCAGGGGGTATCTTTACGCCCCTGAGTACATCCCCGCACGAACATGCCTCAGGCTCGGGATGATAGGGTACTTCAGGCCTAAATCTCTCCACGGCGTCAAATCTCTTGAATTTCTCCCTCAGGGTGAGCCCGCTTTCCGGGATTGTTCCTATTCCCCTCCAGTACGCGTCTGATGACCTGAACACATGGTGTATCAATGAAACTGCCCTCGGGTTGCCTTCTTCCCTTACCACATCTTTATACTGTATCTCCACTTCAGCCCTGCTGTGGAACACTTGGGTGACGAGCATATGGATACCTTCAATGATATCGTCTGCGTCAAAGCCTGTGATCACCCCGGGCTTATGATATTCCGAGGCCAGGAACTCATACGGTTTTTTGCCAATTATGGTGCTCACATGTCCCGGGAGGATGAATCCGTCCACCATTACGTCAGGAGAACCGAGTAACGCCCTCAGGGCAGGGGGAACACACTTATGGGCGGAGTAAATAAAAAAGTTGTTGATACCTTTTTTCTCGGCGTCAGAGAGTGTGGCGGCAATGAGAGGCGATGTGGTCTCGAACCCTGTTGCAAAGAATACCACCTGCTTATCCATCTCCTCTTTCGCAAGTTTGAGCGCATCCATGGGCGAATAGCAAACCCTCACATCCGCGCCTTCGGCCCTCGCATCCGCAAGGCATTCCACGCCTCCGGGAACCCGCATCATGTCTCCAAACGTTCCGAGAACAACGCCTGGAAGTTTCGAAATAGCAATGGCGGAATCCACATCTCTAATGGAAGTCACACATACCGGGCAGCCGGGTCCGCTCAACAGACTGATTTCCTTGGAAATGATATCCCTGATACCGTGCCTGAAGATGGCAACAGTGTGGGTACCGCACACCTCCATAAATTTGAGCGGTCTTCCCATTAGGTTCATCACCCTTTTTATATCATCGAGCATTGCCTTCATTCCATACTCTCGATTCCGGTCTCTTGCCATAGACACAGATTTTTCTGGTTTTTTTTGTTCTCCCGTTTCTTTGAAGCTCTTTAACCCTTACCTTTTATTCTTTCTCTGATGAGATAGGCTTGCCCAAGAGATATGCATGCATCATTGCACGGAACCATTGTATTCACAGATACCCTCATTCCCGCTGCTGCCAGTATCCTCGTTGTCCTCTCCAGAAGGTAGAGATTCTGGAATGTGCCACCCGTCAATACCACTTCATTGAGCGTGAAGGTCTCTCGAAGTCTGGCCACTGTTTTTAGTATAACATTAGAGACCGTGTTATGAAATTTCGTTGAGATCAGGCGCTTATCCACGCCACTCACCATGTCACCGATAATTCCGAGGATTGTATGTGAAAAGTCTATGACCATTGTTGTATCCAGAATTATATTCACCGGGTAATCATCTTCCGTACCTTCTGAGACAAGGGATTCCAGGGCCATTGCCGCCTCCCCCTCAAAGGTGTTTGTGTCGCACATGCCTGTAAGCGCTGAGACCGCATCAAAGAGCCTCCCGGCTCCTGATGATTGAGGGGAGAGTTCTTTTGACCCTGCAATCCTGATAATCTTCTCTGTTCGATCCCTTCCGTATTTCTCGATGAAGCCTATCTTCTCCAGATACCCTATCGCCTCATCTCCTGCTGCATCAAGCATATAGCTCATGGCTGTCCTCCATGGCTCCTTCACGGCCTTCTCACCTCCCGGAAGGGGAACATATTTGAAATGGGCCACCCTCTCAAAACCCTCTACATCCGCAACAAAGACTTCCCCTCCCCAGAGATTTCCGTCTGTACCATATCCTGTACCGTCAAAGACTACCCCAAGAACCTTGTTGCGCAGACCCCTCTCTGCCATTACTGAACCGATGTGCGCATAATGATGCTGTATCCCGTAGGTCTGAACCCCCTGCCGCAAGGCCCATTGTGTGGAGAAGTATCCGGGATGGAGATCGTGTGCCATAGCAACAGGGTTTACCCTGAAAACGTGCTTCATGTTTTCGAGGCATTCCTCAAAGAAATGGAGGGTCTCATAATTCTCCATATCCCCAATGTGCTGGCTTGGAATGGCAAACCCTCCCTTGGTAATAGTGAACGTATTCTTTATATCAGCACCGCATCCCAGAACCTCGGGACCCTCACTATGGAGCGCCAGTGGTTCGGGCGCATACCCCCTTGAACGGCGGATGAAAAGGGCTGACGGCCGCCACTTCTCCGGCGGTAGTCCGTCCTTTTGATCATTTCCTGCAGACTTCTGGTATCCTGCCCTTACAACTGAATCATCCACCCTCATGAATATGTCCCTGTCGTGGAGAAGAAACGCGTCCACGATATCTTGAAGCTTTTCGTGTGCTTCCTCATTATCACTCACAACGGGTTCCTCGGACAGATTACCGCTCGTCATGACAAGGGCAGAAAAATTGGGCGCCCTCCCGCTGGAGATACCGTCCTTTCTGTCAGCAAATGGCTGATGGAACAGCAGATAATGGAGGGGCGTGTAAGGCAGCATGAACCCCAAATACCGGTTATGGGGAGAAACAGCATCGGGCAGCAGGGATACGGCCTCCTTTTTCCTGAGGAGGACAATCGGGCGTCTCCGGGATGCCAGAAGCTCTGCCTCTTCTTCCGAAACTGCGCAAAAATGTTCAATGGTTGCTCTGTCAGGGGCCATGAGTGCGAACGGCTTATTGCTCCTCCTCTTCCGTTCTCTCAGCCTCTCCACTGCGTCCCTGTTTGTGGCATCGCATGCAAGGTGAAATCCGCCAAGCCCCCTAATGGCAACAATCCTCCCTCCTCTCAGTAACTCTATCGTCTTTTCCATAGCCGCTTGACTCTTCATATCCGGATGCCGACTGCTCATGAGAGTGACCCCGGGGCCGCACTCCGGGCATGCATTGGGCTGTGCATGGAACCGCCTGTCGCCGGGATTGTGATATTCGGCATCGCACTGCGGACACATGGAAAACTGAGCCATGGTGGTGTGGGGTCTATCATAGGGAATAGACCTTATGATGGTATATCTCGGGCCGCAGTTGGTACAATTGATAAAGGGATAAAGATATCGCCTGTCGCGGGGATCCATTAATTCCTTCAGGCAGTCATCGCAGATGGATATGTCTGGTGAGATAAGGGTAAAGGGAACCTGGCTGTTGTCTTCCCTGCTTTCGATGATCCTGAAGTCGCCGTATCCATATTCAGGCAGAGGGGTTATGGACACAGAGGTTATCTTTGAGAGGGGCGGTGAGTCTTTGGGAAGTCTCGCAATAAATTCAGCAAGCTGTTCACCCTCTATATCTATGGTCACGCCCTCAGAAGTGTTGGTTACATATCCCCTGAGCTGAAGGGACTCAGCCAGGGTATACACGTATGGTCTGAACCCCACACCCTGCACAACGCCCTTAAGGGTTATTTTAGCCCGCGCAACCATTCAGTCCATCTATGGAGCCCCTCACCTGTCTTGCACGACACTTCGAAAATCTTCAGTTCAGGATTAAGGGAAATGGCATCCTTCTTCAGTTTATCCATATCCACATTTACATAAGGGAGAAGGTCAACCTTATTGAGCACAAGGGCTGCTGACTCCTGAAACATCATCGGATATTTCAAAGGCTTGTCGTGCCCCTCAGTGATACTCAGAACCATCGCCTTAATATCCTCGCCAAGCTTGAATTCTGCGGGGCAGACAAGATTTCCCACATTTTCCACGATCAGCACATCAAGGTCTTCCAGGGGGATCTCTGACAACACCTCGCTTATCATGTTCGCGTCCAGGTGACATGCACCACCGGTATTGATTTGCACCACCGGAACCCCTGTAGCATGAATCCGTTCAGCATCATCAGTTCCCGCAATATCTCCTTCGATCACCCCAATGCGAACTCCGTCTCTTAGTTCCAGGATGGTCCTTTCGAGAAGAGACGTCTTGCCCGCACCCGGCGCACCCATAAGGTTTACGACAAACACTCCCGCATCCTTAAACCGTCTCCTGTTCTCCTCTGCCAGCCTCTCATTCGCCTCAAGAATTCGTGTGACCACCTTAACCTTCATCAATTCCCTCCATCACTCATCACGAAATAGTGCCTCCCTCATCCTTCACATCCATCTCCATAATCTCCATTTCATAGCCTTTCTGTATCTTAAAGGCAGAAGAACCGCATTTGGGGCAACTGAGCACATACGCCTCTTCAACTTCAAACTCACTCTTGCATTCATCGCACGTTCCCCCAAGGAGGACACTGTCAATGATGAGGTGTGCGTTCTCCGCAGCGGTCCCGAGCTTTGCCACGTCAAAGCTAAAAAGAAGGGCCTCAGGCATGATGCCTGCGGCCCTTCCGATCCTGAGCCTCACAGACTCGATA
Organism: Thermodesulfovibrionales bacterium; assembly: GCA_035623135.1. GTDB lineage: Bacteria > Nitrospirota > Thermodesulfovibrionia > Thermodesulfovibrionales > UBA9159 > DASPUA01. The sequence goes on from DASPUA010000273.1 coordinate 5,096, forward strand.
GAATGATACCCTTCAGCAATGCACCGATCGTTTATAATGTCCAGGATACCGAGTGCAATGGAAGTCTCATGCATTAACTCTCTTTTGCCAGCCTTTCCTTCTCCTTTTCGTATGCCTCTTTCCCAGCCTCAATAGCAGTCGTCACAATGGACTTTTTTTCCTGAACATAGCTCTTTCCCTTCTCGATGCTCGAGCCGACCTTTCCCTTTGCCTGCTCAACGTAGCTTTCTGCCTTCTCCTTCACATCCATCTCCATAATCTCCATTTCATAGCCTTTCTGTAT
>DASPUA010000274.1:0-3269 GCA_035623135.1 Thermodesulfovibrionales bacterium
GGGGATCGGATTTTCCATTCCGTCAGATACGGCCAAATGGGTGGTGTCTCAGCTGTTGACTCATGGGCGGGTGCGTCGAGGGTTTCTGGGCATTACTGCGCAGCAGCGTCCCATCAGCAGACGGTTGGTGAGGTTTCATAAGCTAAGAAGTGATTTTGGCGTAGAGGTTGTGTCCATTATCCCCGACAGTCCTGCCGCAACGGGCGGCATCCTGGAGGGTGATCTCATCGTCTCTCTTAACGATCACGAGGTGAGCAGTGTGGATCACATCCACCGCTTTTTTGGTGAATGGCCTCTAGGGAAGCCGTTGAGGCTCACTATCATCCGGGGGCAGGACCGGCTTGAAAAAGAGGTAATTCCTTCTGACGAGAGGACTTTGAATTAGCTGGATGTGACCGTCACATTTCTTGACCTTTTCTTCTTCTGCCGCATAGTGCCCGGCAACTGAAGTAACTCGACATACCGTTTCTCTCGAACGGAAAACCCGACATCTTGACCAGCGTCTTAAACGCGCTCTGACTCTCAATAGTGGGAACGTCCAGATTTCAATTTCCGAAATACCTAGTCTTTCGAGTTTACCGAAAACATGCCCTCATAGGATTTCTTTCATTACCTGCCTCCGATTCCTCAATTCTTAACAATCCTGTCATATTCTCTTAATCATCCTTGACTATACTTGAATCACAAAGGGATAAGACACGAATGCACATCACACAACTCAGTGAAAAGGAGGGGGTATGAAAAGATTGCTGGTGGGAGGGTTAGTTGCCGTGTTAGTACTTTGCTTTGGTTACGCTGCACATGCCATTCATGACACAATGACTGACGGAACAAAGGTTGTTGATCCAGGGGCTGATGCTTCAAGGCTTTACACCCATATAACGAGACCAACGCCTTATAGTAAGACCTGGAGTCTCATGCCCGGGGACAAGAAGATGAGCCCGAGCAAGGATCCGCATGGTTCGTTTATGACATGTTACGTAAACGATAAGGCACTTAAATCAATTAAGAATATGAAGGGAGTCGCTGACGGTGCGATAATTGTAAGTGAGAATTATGGTCCGGATAAGAGACTCGAATCAGTGACAGTGATGTATAAAATAAAGGGTTATAACCCTGAGGCAGGGGACTGGTTCTGGGTGAAGTATGGTCCAAACAATGGATACGTGTTAGCATCCGGCACGGTAAATGAATGCATCGCATGCCACAGCGCAAAAAAGGAAAACGACTATATATATTCGGCTGCAGTCAAGTCATAAGAGATAGGGATTGATTTGACTGCGGCCCTCTTTGTGCAGATTTCCGGGATGCCTTGCGTATCATCTCGTCGAGAATCAATTGAGAAGCCCGTTGATCATCGGGGATCACGATCACAGCCGAACTCTTCAGAAATCTCACGAGAGAAGCAGCTGCAAAATTCTCTTTCCTGTTGTCCACGCCGGTCATCGCCGGCGCTGCTCTACTCGAGGGAGGAAAGCTGCTTAAGACGCACGGTGATTACCATCGTGACACATGTGCAGTCGGCTTTCTTGCTTCCCTTGTCTCAGGCTTGTTTGCGATAAAATTCCTGCTTCGCTTTCTCAGGGAACATCCTCTCAATCTCTTTGCCTATTACCGATTCCTGCTTGCCGTGATCATTCTTGTAACATGGGCAAAGACAGGCTTCCTCCGTTAACCATCCCGTTACGTATGGAGATATCCTCTATTCTTCTTCCCCTGTAGCCGTATTCGGCTCCTTTGGTTTTTTTCTCGTTCTTTTCTTAGGTACTGCTTTCCTTTTTCTGCTTACCGGTTTTCCCTCAAGCTCACAAATCTCATCCTGCAGTTTTGCTATCCCGGCTTTCATCGCCTTTACTTTGCTGTCAAGCATCGGATCCTTCCCCTCAGTGCTCAGATCATAGACCCTTTGCCCAAAGCGTCCCATCTCTTTTTGAACTTTTGTTTGCAGTTCATAGAGCCTATAACGTTTTTTCCCCTCCTCGGTCAGCTCCTCAGCCTTTTTCTGCACGACTGCAGCACCCTCTTTGACAAGGACAATACCTTCCCCTATTCCTTTTTGCAGATCTTTCTTCATTTTCTGCCAGAAACCCATGAACCTTCCTCCTCTTGTTGAATTTACTCTGTTCCCCCTTATCCCAAGACCGTCGTTACAACATCTTCAGCTGCCTTAAGAACCTTCTCAGTAACCTTCTCAATATACTGGTCGCTTGTCTCCGCCTTTGAGAGACAGAAATAACCGTTCTTCTCAAGAATGCCGATCACCTGTTCGCAGTTTATTGTCCTTTCATCAAAGAAAAGCAACGCACTGCCGGTAACCGTATGAGTCTGCACCTCTTTTATTCCGTCAACACCTTTTACGAACTTTTGAAATTGATCAGCCTTTTCCTGGTTCTCGCGGATCACCGGGGTTTCGATTCTTATCCTGCCTGGAACATACATAATGAATATAATATTCCATATATGCCTCCTTACGCCGCTCCGGGAAATAATCGGTCCAGATTCAGCCATGTACTATTCTAACAGTCAGCACGGCCATTCTCAACATTCTTTGTGACCACCATCGAGAAAATGCATTTTGCCAAGACACTTTGCTGTCACGATTTAGATCGCATGGCACAAGGATAGTACACCATTTTGTGTTATCCGCACAGGCTAATCCGGGAAAATCAGCTTAACGATTCCCAGGCGGCTTTAGGATCTTGAAGTATAACGAAATGTCATTTTGTAATCAGAGAGGAAATAAAAGGGAACGGAGTAACTGGCAGTATTTATGCCCCATATTGGGGATGAAGCAGAAACCTATATAAGCATGGTGAGGAGTGACAATGCAGATCCCTCTAATGCCTTCTCCACAAAGGTGCCGAAGATGGCTCTTCCCACGACATCGCCCGCTTTGGAAGCAGCCTGATGAATGTACTGGTCATTGCTTATTGCTTTTGATGGGTCAAAATACCCTTTTCTCTGGAGCAGACTTACGATATCTTCGTGATGGATAGACTTCGAATTATAATTCACAAGGATGCTCCCAGTGGTCAAGTTTATATCCACTGTTGCTATACCCTGAAGGGTGCTCAAGCTTTTTTTGATTTCATCGGCAGCATCCTGATTTCTCTTCACTGCCGGGCTCTTTACCCTTAGTCTCCCCGGAACATTATGAATGTAATGACTCATCCTTCTCCTCCTTCATTCTGAATTTTCTGTATACTTTGCACTCCGGATAACCTGCACACCTGAATCGTATGACCCCGCCCTCGATCTTATACACATGC
>DASPUA010000275.1:0-5826 GCA_035623135.1 Thermodesulfovibrionales bacterium
GGCCATGGAATATTCTCCCGTGCTCCAGGGCGTGGGGGTGAATGAGATAAGGAAAAAAGACGGAGGTTTTGAGGTCGCTACAGGGAGGGGAACCTACACTGCAAAGGCTATTATTATTGCCACAGGCGCGTACAGCAAAGGTCTCGATGCACCGGGAGAAAGGAGGCTCGCAGGACGGGGGGTAAGTTACTGCGCCACATGCGATGGATACCTCTTCAAGGATGGAAAGGATGTCCTCGTGGTGGGAGGGGGCAATAGCGCCTTAACTGATGCCCTCTACCTTGAAAGTCTGGGTGCCCATGTAACCCTCGTGCACAGGAGAGATTCCTTCAGGGGAGAAGAGAGGCTCCAGCAGGGCGTCTTCCAGAGGAATATCCCTGTCCTGTGGAGCAGCCGTGTGGCAGAGATTCTCGGGAAGAAGTTGGTTGAGAAAGCCAGGATAGAGGATGTCAAGACGGGGAAGACCCGTGATGTAAAGGCTGACGGAATATTTGTTGCCATAGGCTATGAACCGAACAACGAGATTGCAAAAAAGCTCGGTCTCATGATGGATGCAGAAGGCTATATCAGGGTGGACGAGAAGATGAGGACCTCAATGCCCATGGTCTATGCAGCAGGGGATATCACAGGTGCCGTAAAGCAGATTGTAGTGGCGGTCTCCCAGGGTTCTGTTGCAGCCCTCACTGCATTCGAGGACATTGCCAATCCTTACTGGAAGGAAAAAAGGACCTAGTCCTATTCACACGACTCCTCGGTGCACTTGATAGCTTCGAAGGCAAGAAGTATCCTTTTTTCTCTTTCCATTCTCTCGGCAGGATAAGGTCTGAGTTCAGTGGATTTGAGGATCTCCGCTGCCTGTGATCGGCTGGGAATGGAATCGAGAGTTTCGGAGACCACTTTCCCTGACACCGCATCCAGTATCCTCGCATGGAGACCATCAGTCACCACTGCAAAAGGGATCTGGTACGAATCCACTACGCGTGCAAATGAAACAATATGCCGTTCCCTTGATTCCAAAGCTCCCGGAGAACATTTGATCACCATAAACCTCTTGCCACCGAGGGTGAGAATATAATCAACCGATACCAAGACCCTTGAGCCATCCTGAGCAATCTCAAACTGCCTGTCAACCTCTATGTCCTCTTCTGAATACCATTTTTCGTTCAAAAGGAAATCCCTGATAATCTGCCTCGTGAAGGTAAGACCCGTGGACGCCTTGGCCTCTGCATGACCGATTCTTTCTTCGATGAGTTTTTGGCGGTCACAACCTTCGGGCATAGCAACAGCCTTTCAATGGAAGGACTTCTCTTTTACCAGGATTACGTTGATAGGGACGGAATTCACGAGGATACCGTCAAGGTAGTTTTCTATCCAGTACGTCCCTGGCTCCTTAAACTCCAGGTTAAGGTGGATGGATATGTCCCTGTGTTTAAACCGTGCGTTCACAAGTTTCAGCTTCGTCACAGTTTCCCTCAGTACGGTCTTTCTGTCGGGTGACAGGATCCTGAGGGTCGCCTCAAACTCTCCCAACCCGTCAGCCCACTCATTCACAGTGGCCAGCCTCGGATGAACAGCGGGGAAACTGTTGGCATAGACGTTCTCAAAAATCCCCATGAGGCTTATCTTTCCTCCCATTTCCTGCCTCACATCATCGCAGAGGAGGGTAAAGTTCAGGCTCGGCTTTGTCCTTTCTCCCATGCGCTATTATACATGAAATGGAAGGCACGTGTATTCCCTGCGTGGAGGATGAGAAGAGGGGAAAAGCATGAGGGACTATATTTTCTTTCGGAAGAGGAATGCTATTCCAAAAAAGAGTACAAGGATCATCACAATGGTTCCCCCGGAGGCGAGATCATACACATAGGAGACCGCGAGTCCCGATACAGTGGAGATAACCGCAACACCAGCAGAAATGAAAATCATCCCGTAGAATTTCTGTCCGATGAGCTTTGCGGTGGCTCCGGGAATCACCAGAAGCGCGGAAATAAGGACAATTCCCACAATCTTTATGCCGATCACAATGACAACGGCCATGGAGAGAAGAAAGCATGCCTTTATGAGCCTGACCGGGATTCCGTTAATAATGGCGAGCTCTTCATTAAATGTGATAAAAAGAAGGTCTTTCATAATAATGGAAAAGACAATTATACCGGCAGCTGCCATACCTACGGCAATATATGTCTCTTCACTGCTGATGGCGAGTATACTCCCAAAAAGGTACCCGAAGAGGTCGATGGTATAGCTTTTTGAAAGACTTATGAGCACCACCCCAATGGCCATGGAACCGGAGAAAAATACCCCAATAGCGGTGTCCTCCGCAAGCTTTCCCTTGCTACTGATGATCTCGATGGCAAATGCGACCGCAATGCAATAAATGAGCGCAGTGGTCAGGGGGTTGATCCCTGAAAAAAATCCTATGGCCACGCCGCCAAAGGCAGCATGCGAAATTCCCGAGCCCAGGAAGGACACCCTCCGCAAGACAATGAAGGTCGATATCACCCCAGCGAAGAGGGCCATTGCGGTTCCCGCAATAAAAGCCCTTTGCATAAAACCGTAGGAGAGAATCTCCGTCATTCCACCATCCTTATGAGTGCCAGGTTCTGCAGAGGGCCTTACCCTCCGTTCTGATCAGGCAGCCCTTGGTTTCAGAAAAATCCATCACAGCCAATTCGCCTCCTCTACAGGTTCCACCGGTGCACATCCCTCTGAAATATCACGGTACATATCATTTCCCCTCTGGCTGGAGCCTCTCGCACTTCTCGCATAAATGGCTGTGCATGATGATCTCCATGCTCTTTCCATAGAGTTCCTTGAGCACCTCTTCGTTAAGGGCACCCAGGGGGCTCCCCTGGTAATGGAGGGTCCTGTTCAGACAGGCAATCTCATCAACATATGCAGTGATGACCCCAATATCGTGGGAGGCCATGATGATGGACAGACGGAATTTCTTTTGAAGCCCTTTGAGGAGGTGGTAAAAATCCTCCTGTCCCACCACGTCAATCCCTGTGCTCGGCTCATCGAGGATCAGGAGCCTTGGCTCGCTCACTAGAGACCTCGCAATAGAAACCCTTTGTTGCTGACCACCGGAGAGCTTTCCATAGATATGGTCCTCATACCCGGTCATTCCCATTGTCTTAAGCATATCCGCTGCCCTTCTCCTATCATTCTTTGAGATTCTCCTGAATGTCCCCCCCTTTCCATAGAGACCCATGAGCACCACGTCCAGGGAGGTGGCAGGGAAACCGCTGTCCACATTCATAAGCTGCGGGAGGTATCCAAACAGTCCCTCTCTGGCAGCATCCTGTGGCGTGTTCCCAAATGCCTGCAGCCTGCCGGAACCGGGTTTGATGAGTCCGAGGATAATCCGGAGAAGTGTTGTCTTGCCTCCGCCATTGGGACCCACGATTCCGAGGAATCTCCCCTCTTGGAGGACAAGGTTAATGTCAGTGAGTATCTCCCTGCCGTTAAGACGTGCCCCAAGACCTTCAATCTCTACTGCATTGGACATTTCACACACCCAATCTCATTGCGGATTTTGTAAAGTATCGTTCCCCCTGACATGCGGAATCCTGACTGCAGACAAGGGGAGGAGGCACGGGAAAAGCAAGAAGCATTTTCATTGTTTTCGGTAATCCCATTATAGTGTGGGACGGGAAGAAATTCAACTTCAAAGCACTTCTTATTGATCGGCAGCGGTGTGATATGCAAAAGAGGATAAGGCGCCCGTTCACCAAAAAAAAGAGGCGGGTCAACGTGACCCGCCTCTTTTGGACACACTACTTTACTGACAACTTAGAATGTAACCTGGAGTCCCTGCCTGACTCCCCATGCATCGTCAGGGGTCTTGCCACCGGTTACGACCTTATAGTAGTCCCCTGCAAAGAGATAACCGCCCTCAACATAGTAGACGAGGTTCTTGTCTAGCTTGTACTTGAAGAGCCAGTCGATTTCACTGCCGATTGTATGGTTTGCACCAACAGCAGTCATATTAGGAGTGAGCTTGTTGGCGTGGAGATAGTAGTAGGTCACATTTGCAAAGAGCTCCTTTGTGAGGTCTGCGTCAATACCAAACCTTATCCTGTTGGTGTTGGCAAGACCGCCATCCTTGACGGGCGCTCCGGCAATGTTGCCTGCACCCACTGCATTATAGTTATAGACAAAAGTGTCCCTCTGGTAGGCAGAGAGCGAGGTGACGTATTCCTTAAAGCTGCCATCCGTGGGATTGTCGTCACCGCTGCCATATCCCCACTCAAGGAGGAACTTCACAGGATCCAATTTGTAGCTGGCACCTACCAGGATTGCATAGCCCTTGAATTTCTCGTTTTGCAAGGGGGCCAGATCCTCGATCTTTCCTGTCTGGCCTTCCAAGTCAGCATAGATGTTAAGTGCATTTAACACTGTGACGTCACCCCTGAGACCGAAGTTCCAGAGATGTGCATCTGTGCCAACCGGCAACGGACCTGCAGGGTCGTCAGCACCACCATCATTGTTATAGAAGCTGTTCTGATGGTCCACATAGGTAACGTCAAAGCTCACGCCAAATTCCTTGGTCCTGTAATCGAATATACCGACATAGGCGTTTGCGTCGTCACTCTTGGTTGTGTTCCCTTCCATGAACTTTGCAGTGAGTGCGACGAGGTGCATTTCCTTCGTGGGATCTGCAAAGAGCACGATTGCGTCATCGCCAAAGAGGGTGTGGTCAAAGAAGACCTTGTTGCCCAGTGCAAGGGGCATATGGCCGACCTTGATGCCAGCAGGTATCCCGAGAAGACCTGAGCCCTTGTACAGGATCCAAGCCTCCAGGAGGTTCAGTGTGGCTCTCTTGCTGTCGCCGTACTGATAGATGCCGGCGGCACCGTTGGAGTAAGGGCTTCCGCCCCAGGTATATGAGGTAGAGGTCGGTCCGTTTGCTGCCTCAATCATTATAAAGGCCTCGGTGTTGGGTGTCAGCTTGGCGTCGACGGAGAGCCTTACCCTCTCATCATAATACGTGGGATTGTCGGACGTACCGTTTTTAAAGGTTGTTGTGTTCTCCCCGGCAAAACCCCTGATCCTGATGTCACCACCGATGGTGATCTGGGTACCGCCCATTGCCACTGCCGCCTGGGTCTCTGCCGGTATCTCGGCATGGATGGCAAAGGCGCTGGCCGCAAAGCCAAGGACAAAGACTGCGCCTAAAAGAATTGCTAAGTATTTTTTCACTTCCTAACCCTCCTATGGTTAGTTCAGTATTCATCCGTCAAGGACGGATCGTAAACTGGTTCTTTACTGCTTCTTTCTTGCCTCTTGATTGCTCGCCCTCACCTCCTTTTTTGCACAGATTTTGGCTGCACAACTCACCCGACGGCAGCCGCACAAATCTGCAGGTACTTATGCTTTGGCAAAACTATATCATTTCAAGCGTCCCTTGTCAAGGGGAAAAGGCCTTCCATGTATTATTACTGCAAATAACATTGCATACGTGAGATATATATTGCTATAAAAGCAATATATATACCATTAGGAAATTCCTTAAATTTAAATGGTATCGCTGCATGGAGACACATCGAATCTGTGGTGGATTTGCAACATGACGTGCAGAGAATCTACACCTACTATCTCTTTATGGAAATAAATGGATTAGATATTGTTGTAATATGCGATGATGAAAAGGTAAAATCAATCCGGGTCATTTCACATGATGAAACCATGGAAATATGATTTTGACATCACCAAATATACAAAGGTCTTGGAATTGCATCCTGAAAGTTACGGTGCCTATAACAATAGGGGAATTGCGTACCAGAAAAAAGGACAACACGACCTTGCAATCGCTGATTTCACCAG
>DASPUA010000276.1:0-5639 GCA_035623135.1 Thermodesulfovibrionales bacterium
TGAAGCTCTGGAGAGAAGGCTCCTCCTCTGGTATGAGCCTCATATCATGAACGCTCAACCCCTCAGGGAGCAGGCCGTTGAGGGTTTCCCTCATACCATTAATCCTAAGGCCCGGTCTCAACTCCATATCGAAATACTCCCTTTTCCCGCCCATACCCACACTAAGGGGCGGCCCAAAGGATACCCTGGGTGAAGGGTGAAAACCCTGGGAATACGCAACCGGAATGTCCGCCCTTCTCATCGCACGAATAATAGCGGTCATCAGTTCCCTGTGGGAAAGGTAACGTAAATCACCCGTTTTCGAGAACAGGACCCGTACCCTTATCTTCCCAGGAACAAGGGAATGGTTCCTCATCGCAGGGGGCACCTGTTGTCTACGCTCCGGCAGAATCTCCAGAGTGCGGCCTTGGCACCCTGCCTCAGGCGAGGGGGTTTTATATACATCGGTGCACTTCAGTCCGCATGCATGGCACATCTTCCTGCAGTCGGCCGTCATCTCACAGGAGAGTGCCTTCTGAAACTCCTTCCAAAGGAACTCTTTCCTGACCCCACTCTCTATCCCGTCCCAGGGAAGGACATCGTTTTCTCCATAACTCCCTTCCGCGTGAGCATGGATATTGACCCCCGTATATTCCGCAGCATCAAGCCATTTTTTAAGATCAAATGCCTCTGTCCATGCGTCCAGCCTGCAGCCCAAAGACCATGCCCTTTCTATCAGGTCGGACAATCTGTCATCCCCCCTCGAGAAGAGCGCCTCGATGAGACTCATATCAGGGTTATGACCCTTCATGTTCATCCCCTTCTTTCGGAGCCTCTGGCGCAGGTAACTCATCTTCGCCTTTACCTTCTCAATTGCCTCCTGGCCTTCCCACTGCATGGGGGTATGGGGCTTCGGCACAAAGGGCGATATCCCCACATTCAGGTTGACATATCTCCGGGAATACTTCTTTGCAATCCGTATAGCCTTCAGTGCCATTTCAGGGATTGCCTCAATGTCTTCATCCCTTTCGGTGGGCAGACCGATCATGAAATAGAGTTTAAGGTTCTCCCACCCCTCGGCAAAAAGGGCATGCAATGCCCTCTCATAATCCTCTTCTCCGAAGTCCTTGTTGATGACACTCCTGAGCCTTTCGGTGGCAGCCTCGGGTGCGATAGTGAATCCGGTCTTTCTCACCATTTTTATCTCTCGCAGGACCTCTTGGTTCACCGCAGCAACGCGCAGGGAGGGCAGCGAGAGGGAGACCACCTTCTGGGAGAACTTCCTGTTCATCTGTCTCACCAGGGGGAGAAGGGCACTATAATCACCCGCACTGAGGGAGGTGAGGGATATCTCCTCGTATCCGGTGTTCTTCAGGGAGTCCTCGGCGATTCTGAGTACTGTTTCAGGGCTCCTCTCCCTCAACGGCCTGTAGATCATGCCTGCCTGGCAGAACCTGCAGCCCATGGTACAGCCCCTCGACACCTCAATGGTGATCCTGTCATGGACTATAGGGGCATAAGGAACCACAGGGGAAACAGGATAGGGTGCGTCATCGAGGGATGCCCTGTACTGCCGTGTTATCCGGACCCCCCCCTTAGTCCCGTGGACAGAGGGAACATATACTCCAGGGATTCGTGATAAGCCAAGCAAAAGGGACTCCTTCCTCCCATCCCCCTCCCTCTTCCAGAGATAATAGGTATCCACAATTTCCTTTACCGCGTCTTCCCCGTCGCCGATAAGAAATGCATCAATAAAAGGTGACATGGGCATGGGGTTAATCATGCACGGCCCGCCTGCGATGATCAGAGGGTCCCTGTTGTCCCTGGCTTCAGCCCTTAAAGGGATATGTGCCAATGAGAGCATATTCAGTACCGTCGTATAAGAGAGTTCGTACTGGAGGCTCATTCCCACAATATCAAAATCCCTTAATTGCCTCCTTGTCTCGAGCGAGGTGAGGGGGATTCCCCTTGTCTTCATCTCTGCCTCCATATCAAGCCATGGGGAGAAGACCCTCTCTGCAGAGGCATAGGGAATGTTGTTGATTACCTGGTAGAGTATCTTCAGACCGAGATGGGACATACCCACATCATAGATATCAGGAAACGCAAGGACAACCTTCACCTCCGCGCTTTTGTAGAGCGCATTTAATTCCCGGTTTATATATCTGCTGGGCCTTTCAAAATGACAAAAATCCATTCTTTAAGAATACCATAAGCTATCACAATACTGAAATAAAGGCCTTTTCCCCTGCTTTTCTTGACTTAGAGAAAACCTCTCGGATAAGATAAGAACTTGGGGCTGTAATGAAAATTGGAATTGGATCTGACCATGCCGGTTTTGAGCTCAAGCAGGAGATCATCTCCCTCCTCACAGAAATGGGTGCCCAATGCGTTGACTATGGAACCGGAGGTCCCCACTCGGTAGACTATCCTGACTTTGGGGAAATGGTGTCCCAGGAGGTGAGCAGAAGGGAAATCGAGAGGGGTGTTCTCATCTGCGGTACCGGCATAGGGATGTCAATTGTGGCAAACAAATTTCCCGGAATACGGGCCTCACTTTGCAATGACCTCTTCACTGCAAAGATGAGCAGGCTGCACAACGATGCGAATATCCTGGTGATCGGGGGGCGGATTGTGGGGAAAGACCTTGCCAGGGAGATTGTCCGGGTCTGGTTTTCGACCGCCTTTGAGGCAGGACGGCATATAAAGAGACTGGATAAGATCGTGCAGATAGAGGGAAGGATACATGGTGGTGCGTGACATAGAACTGGAACAGCTCAGACGTGTTGACCCAGACGTCTACCAGGCCCTTGAGAAAGAGAAGAACAGGGAACGGGAAAAAATTGTGCTCATCGCTTCCGAAAACTACGCCAGTCAGGCGGTGCTGGAAGCACAGGGTTCGATCTTCACCAACAAGTACGCTGAAGGATATCCCGGAAGGAGATATTACGGCGGATGTGAATATGCCGACGAGGTTGAGACCCTCGCCATCACACGCGCGCAGGAGCTCTTTGGCGCCGAACATGTGAACGTGCAGCCCCATTCCGGCTCTCAGGCAAATATGGCTGTCTATCTATCATTTCTGAAACCAGGAGACACCATCCTGGGTATGAGCCTCAGCCACGGCGGTCACCTCTCCCACGGCGCATCGGTAAACTTCTCCGGACATCTCTTCAGGAGTGTCACGTATGGCGTTGACAGCAAGACCGGTTATATTGACTATGATGAACTGGAGAGGATCGCACGGGAACATAAACCACGGATGATCGTCGCAGGTGCCAGCGCGTACTCGAGGATACTGGACTTCAAGACATTCTCCGATATTTCGAAGGAGGTCGGGGCTTTCTTTATGGCAGATATCGCCCATATCGCAGGGCTTATTGCTACCGGGCTTCATCCTTCGCCCATCCCCTTCGCGGATTTTGTCACGACCACAACGCATAAGACCCTCAGGGGACCAAGGGGCGGCATGATCATGTGCAAAGCCGAACACGCCAAGGCCATTGACAAGATGATCTTCCCCGGCATACAGGGCGGACCCCTGGTCCATGTGATCGCGGCAAAAGCGGTGGCATTAAAGGAAGCCCTAGGCGAAGAATTCAGGACCTATCAGCGGCAGGTGGTGAAGAACGCGCAACTGCTTGCGCAGGAGTTATCTGTAAGGGGATTCAAGATTTTCTCAGGCGGGACCGATAACCATCTCATGCTGGTCGATCTTACAGGAGAAAATATTACAGGGAAAGAGGCTGAAGAGTCACTTGACAGGACAGGCATTACCGTAAACAAGAATGCCATCCCTTATGATTCGAGACCCCCTGCAGTCACCAGCGGCGTACGCCTCGGAACCCCCTGTGTGACCACAAGGGGAATGGGTGAACCTGAGATGACCGAAATCGCGGACATCATATCCCATGTGCTGAGAGGTTACAACAATCAGGATGCCATCAGGCTCCTCAGCCAGCGTGTGAAAACCCTCTGTACGCATTTTCCCATTTACTGATGAAGTGCCCCTTCTGCGGCAATCTGGAAGACAGGGTCATGGATTCCCGCACAAGCAAGGAAGGAGAATCCATTCGCAGGCGACGGGAGTGCCTGAAGTGCGGGAAGAGGTTCACTTCCTATGAGCGCGTGGACGATGTCATCCCCATGGTGGTGAAAAAGGACGGCAGGCGGGAGTCCTTTGATAGGACCAAGATTCTCCACGGCCTGAAAAAGGCGTGTGAGAAACGACCCATCAGCGTCGATATCCTGGACCGCGTTGCGGATTCCATAGAAAAAAAACTCACCGGTCTTGGGGTCAAGGAAATACCCAGCACATGGATCGGAGAGGAAGTGATGTCTTCCCTCAAAGAGACGGACAAAGTTGCATACGTGAGGTTCGCCTCTGTCTACAGGCAGTTCAGGGACCTCAACGACCTCATGGACGAAGTAAAAACCCTCTTTGAACACCAAGGACCCCACGTCTCAAAAAAGGCCGAAGGGAAACCTTCTTAGCCCAGAGGATTCATAACATACTGAGAGGTGCGTCGGTTCGAACGTAACCCCCAATCTTCCCTTTTTCGAAAATAACCTTTACACTATCCGCAACAGCCATGACTATCGGATTATGCGGAAGCCACAGGACCGGCAAGACTACATTGGCCGAGGAGATTTCCCAAAGAAGAGGGATCCCCTTTGTCAGGACCAGCACATCCGATGTCTTCAGGGAGCATGGCCTGGATCCCTCCGAACCAATGGAGATCGGCAGGAGGCTCTGGATTCAGCATAAGATACTGGATGCTGCGGAAGAAGCCTGGAATAGCGGCCACAGACAATTTATTACCGACAGGACCCCCCTGGACATGGCTGCATACACCCTCGCAGATGTTCAGGGGCCCACTGAGGTCGATTTTGCGGAACTGGAGGGATATCTCGACCGTTGCATCAGGGTCACCAACGCATTCTTTAAGCTACTGGTCCTGGTGCAACCAGGGATTCCCCTTGTGTACGAAACAGGCAAGGCAGCACTTAATGAAGGATATCTTGAACACCTGAATTTCCTCATCCTCGGTCTCTGCAATGATGACCGGATTAAAAGCACCTTTCTTTACCTTCACCGCAACGTCACTGACAAAGAAACACGCGTGAACAAGGTCATGGAGGTACTGGATAGCCTCAGGGCTGGCACACGTCCGCGCTGAACAGACTACTGCTCAAGGATTCTCTTCTTCAGGATGATGATTTCGAAGGCGATTCCCGCCATGGTCGCAAGCTTTGAGAGATACCCTACATTGGCATTGAGCACAGAGGTGGTACCGTTGTCGATATAGAGAAGGGCGATTATTTTGTCCCTGATCTCGATGGGAATAAGGAGCGCATCCTGAGGGGTTCCTGAAAGTATCTTTATCAGGGGGTCGTTTCCTTTAATATTCAGCACCGGTCCCCTGTAGTAGGCCTTCCGCTTCAGCACATCAGAAAACAGCGACAGCCCTTCGTCCCCTGGCTCCTTTTCGGTAATTGAAAAGCCGTCCACATTTATCCCTCTTCCCTTCCAGCCCACGATCTTTCCCCCTTTTATGATAAAGACCGCGACCCTTGAAGCGATCTTGTACGCTGCCTGTATCAGGAGGCCGGCGATCTCTTCTGTCTCCTTCACCTCGGTGAAGGCGGCCTTCACCTTG
>DASPUA010000277.1:0-4759 GCA_035623135.1 Thermodesulfovibrionales bacterium
ACATTGTTCTGTCCCCTTAAGGGATTGACACCGCTTCCAGGCTTGCCTATCTGACCGCATAAGAGCGCAAGGTTCGAGATTGCCTTCACGTTATCAGTACCCTTTGAATGCTGCGTGATGCCCATACAGTAGATGATGGCGGAATTCCTGGCCGTGGCATACAGCCGGGCAATCTCCATAAGGTCCTCTTTCCGGATGCCGGTCAATGACTCAACCGACTCGGGGGTATATTTTTCGACCACATCTCTAAATGCCTCGAAGTTTTCGGTATGCTGTTCAATGAAGTTCCTGTTATGCAAGCCCTCTTTTATTATGATGTGTGCCATGCAATTGAGAATGGCCAGGTCATAGCCAGGAACAGGCGATATCCAGTGAACTGCCTCTTCCACAAGGTCGGTCTTCCTCGGATCAATCACCACGATCTTGGTCCCCCGGTATCTCGCGAGGTGGCGTAACCTCATGCCGATGACAGGATGGGTCTCGGTGTTATTGCTTCCGATAACGAGGAGCACGTCAGCTTCCTGCAGGTCGTCGATGGAGTTGGTCATTGCCCCTGAACCCAGTGTTGCGGCCAGCCCGGCCACAGTGCTCGAGTGTCAGAGACGGGCGCAGTGGTCTACGTTGTTGGTGCCTATCCCGGCCCTCATGAACTTCTGGAATACGTAGTTGTCTTCATTCGTGCATTTTGCAGAAGCGAGCCCCGCGATACTGTCAGGACCAAACTTGGTCTTGATGGTCGTGAGCCTTTCAGCAACATGGTTCAACGCCTCATCCCAGCTCGCCTCTGTGAGCACCCCCCGCTTTTTTATGTATGGCGTTTTCAATCGTTCAGGGTTGTTTACATACGTATATCCGAACCGTCCCTTGACGCAGAGTGATCCCCTGTTGGTCCCTGCGAACTCATTCGTAGTGACCCGAATCACCTTATTGTCGAGGACGTTGAGTTCAAGGCTGCAGCCAACACCGCAGTATGCACAGATTGTGGGAACTTTCTTTGCCTTTTCCTTATTCTCCCCTGCAGCAGTCCCGATATCTGTGAGCGCACCCACAGGACAGACCGACAGGCACTCACCGCAGGAAATGCACCGGTCAGGAGCCACAACCTGCATTTTCGTTCCTATGCCGTTTCCGGCAAGATCGAGGACCGACCTCCCCACAACCTCCCTGCACGCCCTCACACATCTGCTGCAGGAGATACATCGGTCAGGACGGTATATGATTGCAGGCGTGGAGTAAGGGACCTCCTCTGCCCTGGCAACAGAAATTCTGCGCGCCGGGGCTTCCACCTCATACTCTTTGACAAGATTTTCGAGGAGGCATCTTCCGCCTATATCGCAGAGTGTGCAGTCCATTGGATGGGTGAGCAGTATAAGGCCGAGGATCTCTTTTCTCATGGCCCTCACCTGAGCAGTGTTGGTCTGGACCACCATGCCATCAACCGCCTTCGTGGTGCAGGCAGCAATGGGCTTCTCGGATCCCTCTACTTCAACAACGCAGAGTCGGCACGCACCTATGGGGAGGAGCTTCTCCATGTAGCAGAGGGTAGGGATGAGGATACGATTGCGACGCGCAGCGCTGAGCAGGGTTTCACCCTCTACCGCTTCTATCGTCTTCCCATCAATCACTATCTGCATGGCTATCCCTTCTGCCCCTTTTTATATCCATAGGTCACCACCCGGTAACACCTGAGACACCTGGATGCCTCGGTAATCGCCTCCTGAGTCGTGAATCCCTTATCCACTTCCCTCATATCCACTCTTCGTTCCAGTGGAGGTTCATGCTTTATCGGAATCCTCTTGACTCCGCCGGGCATCTGAAGGTCTTCAGAGGCATCATACACATCCAGTTTATTGAGGAACTTCTCATCCTTTTCCTCTCCAAAGGGCTCCAGAGTTCCCTCCTTAAGATAATTCTCAATCTTGAATGCGCTTAGCCTTCCATGGGCACAAGCCCGAATAAGCACATCCGGTCCTGTGACACAATCACCACCCGAGAAAACCCCCTCTCTGCTGGTCATGAAGTGTTCATTCACCACAATCGCACCCCGTTTTGTCACCTCAACTCCTGGGAGATTACAGAAACAGGCATAATCCCCTTCCTGGCCGATCGCAGCCACGATAACATCAGCCTTGATGATAAATTCAGAATTGGGTACCGGAACAGGAGACCTCCTCCCTGATGCATCAGGCTGGCCCAGCTCCATTTTCAGGCACTCAAGTCCGATGACCTTCTTATTTTCCGCAACAATCTTTTTGGGAGCGGTCAGGAAGTGATACTGGACACCTTCAGCCTCCGCATCCCTGATCTCCACCTCATCTGCAGGCATCTCTTTCCGCGATCTCCGGTACACGAGGTGGGACTCCTCAAATCCCACACGGAAAGCGGTCCTGACGCAGTCTATGGCAACATTGCCGCCGCCCACCACTACGATCTTTTTCCCCTTGGGGATCTCGTCAAGAAGCCCCAGATTGATGTTCCTCAGGAAATAGACTCCAGGCACATACCCCTCGTACCCTTTGTCTTCCCCTTCTATGCCCATGCTCTTGTGGCAGTGGCAGCCCATGCCGATAAAGACCGCTTTAAATCCCTCATCCTCAAGATCATCGAGGGTGAAATGTGTGCCGAGCCCTTTGCCGTACACTATCTTCACTCCCAGCCGTTCTATTTGGGAGATTTCGTATTTGAGTATTTCTCTCGGGAGCCTGTAATCGGGTATCCCCACAGCAGCCATACCCCCAGCTTCAGGGAGCATCTCGAATATCGTCACCTCATACCCGCTCTTTGCCAGGAAGCGGGCACAGGTCAGGCCTGCAGGGCCTGCTCCCACAACCGCAATTTTAATACCCGTGGGGACAATTGTCTCAAGTTCCGGGATCGTGCCCCTTTCGAGCTCAAAGTCTGCCACGAACCTCTTGAGATGCTTAATCTGAATCGGCTCATCAATGAGTCCTCTTCTGCAATGGAACTCGCATGGTCTCACACAGACCCTTCCGACCACCCCGGGAAGGGGCAGCCTCTCCCTGATAACGCCCAATGACCCCTCGAACCTGCCAAAGCGTATCTCTTCGATGTATTTGGGGATGTTGAGATGGATCGGGCATGCCTGCATGCAAGGCGCGGTAAGCACCGCGTGGTATTCTTCTGTATCTTTCACAGGGCTTTTCTTTTTGATCTCTTCAAGAAGTCTGTCACGGAAATTTTCGATGATATGGACAAAGACCGGAGGAGAGCTCTGGCCTATCTGGCACATGGAGGTTTTGGATATTGTTTCTGAGAGATTCTTGATGAATTCCAGGTCCGCTTCCTCTCCCTCCCCTCTTTTCATCTTCTCGAACAGGTCAAGGATAACCTTTGTCCCCACCCTGCAGGGGAAGCACTGACCGCAGGAATATTGCTGGATTGCCTTGGCGTATTCGTAGCAGAGATTGACCATGCTGATGTCAGGAGAGAGGAGCTGAATGCCGCCCCAGCCCGCGACAGCCGTCAGTTTCTCCTTTCCGTAAGAAAGGTCTTCGGGAGCTTCCTGAAGACGGTTGTTCCAATAGCAGTAAGTACTCTGGGTCATTATCCTTTTTCCGCTGAATGGACTGCCTATTAATATATCTAAGACCGAAAATTTTTACAATATCAAAAAGCCTGAAAATAGCCTTAGTAACACACTTATGGCTATGACGAAAAGGATGCCTGATATACAGGTTTCCTGCAACATAATGACCCTGCCTGCAAAGGGAATCATCTTTATTCTAAAATGCGCTTGAGTTTCTAAAATTCAGGAGGATAAATGGGTAACTTTTGGCAAGGACGATTCAGAAGTGACAACCATCTTGTTCCTTTTCAATCCCTTCCTGATTGCGAGGGACTGTCCCAAGAGAAATAAGATGATTAATCCTTTGGATTGCTTCCACGAAAGGGCTTGATAAATGACAAAACTTGGCAAAGGCAAGAAAGTAGGTTTTTCCGCTAGAAGTGAGATATCCGAAATCGCTTAAGATACAAACAAGTTGACCAACGCAGAATTGTAGTTTTATTAAAGGAGAAAAAAATGGCAAGAAAACGAAGTGAGGGGCATAGAGAAAGAAAAGGGCCGGAAACAAAACGTGCATACATAAGCCAAGCAAAAATTCCTTTGCTCAGTTTATCAGAAACTATAAGATTGGCTCAATCTCTATATGACGATTTTGCAGGAAAACCGACTGCACCCCATCAACTCGCAATTTCTGTCGATGTGTCGCCTACCAGTTCAAATTGGCGTGACCTTTGTGGGGCATCGATTGCCTATGGCCTTACAGAAGGCGGCTATAATGCTCAAACAATTTCTTTAACTGATTTAGGCAAACGAATCATCGCACCAACCGTCGAAGGAGATGATATTCTTGCAAAAGCTGAAGCGGCCCGGCGCCCGGAAATCGCCAATGCTTTCTTTCTTCGGTATAATAAAGCAAAGTTCCCGCAGGACAAAATCGCAATAAATGTTTTAGCGGAAATGGGTGTTCCTCGTGATCGACTTGATAATGTTCTTGGTTTTTTAAAGCAAAATGGCGAATTTGCAGGAATAATTCATCAGACTAAGACAGGCCCTTTCATTGCTATCGATGCGACAATTGCACCGATTGAAAATAAAGAAGTGAGGTCTGATGTCAATAGTGGACACGAAACCCTTCACGCCGCCAGTTGCCCGGCATAGAATTTTTGTTCATAAGCAGTTGGCGAGAGAAACCCAAGCCGCGCCTGCCTTCTTAACCGGTTGTAGAAGATTTCT
>DASPUA010000278.1:0-4579 GCA_035623135.1 Thermodesulfovibrionales bacterium
GGAGGGCATAATTGACTTTTTGTACCTACATCTTTTAATCTGAACTAACTAAAATGAATTTTTAAGGGGTCTACATGCAAGAATCAGCCATTCAACTTATCATGCACGCAGGGTATGTGGTAAAAGTAGTATTACTCATCCTCTTATTCTTTTCGGTCTTCTCATGGGCAATCATTTTTTACAAACACCGCTATTTTTCAAAGGCATCGAAGGAATCTGAATCCTTCCTCAGGACCTTCAGGGCCGGCCGTGACATGAAAGGCCTCTATAATACGGCCAGGGGCTTGCAACTCAGTCCCCTTGCCAATGTGTTCAAATCGGTCTATGCTGACGAGAGCCGCGCAAACAGGGATGAAATAAAGAGACTGCTCAGAAGATATGAGGCCCTTGAGGTTGCCAAGTTACAGTCATATCTCAACTTCCTTGCCACAACGGGCTCCACAACGCCGTTTATAGGACTTTTTGGTACCGTGTGGGGAATCATGAATGCATTCAGGGGAATCGGCACTGCTGGTTCTGCGTCCCTTGCAGTGGTGGCGCCCGGTATCGCAGAGGCATTAATCACTACGGCAGCAGGACTCGCTGCAGCAATCCCCGGCGTGGTTGCGTACAATTACTATCTCAGCCGCGCAAAGATTCTGATTATTGAAATGGATGACTTCTCAGAAGAACTCTTTGACTTCTTTACAAAGGCCGCTCAATGAAGATTGAGAGGGACAGGGGGGTGATGTCGGAGATCAATGTAACCCCTCTTGTGGACGTAATGCTCGTGTTGCTCATTATTTTTATGGTTACCGCGCCGCTCCTCCAGCAGGGCATTGATGTGAATCTTCCGAAAGCCAAGGGAAAGGATATGCCTCCTGAAGAACGGATCGCCCTTGTAATAAAGAGGGACCAGAAGATCTACCTGAATGACACCCCTGTAACAGTAGGCGAGATGAGGAAGAAACTGGAGTCTGTGAGCAAGATGAATCCCAATGTGTTCCTTAAGGCGGACAAGGATGTCTCCTACGGACTGGTGGTTGAGGTCATGGGTGAAATAAAAGAGGCAGGAATAGAAAAACTCGGGATGGTGACCGAACCAGCGATCCGCATGCAATGACCGGGCCCTCTCTGCAACGGTTGACCCTCCTTTCCCTCGTCTTTCACCTCACTTTCTTCTTGATGGTATTCCTGATCGTGAGACAATCAGTGCACCGTATCATGCCTTCTCCCTATGTGGTGAGCCTTGTAGGGCCAGAAATCACAGCAGAAGGGAACAGCGCTCAGCCCTTGAATAAAGCACCGGAAGCTCAAGAGCCTGACACACCTCCAAAAAAGGAGAGACCTTCCATTTCACCCATGAAAGAGCAAAAAAGACAGGCGAAGAATCAAGAGCAGCAGGTCCAGGAACAGATTGACGCGTTAAAGGCAAAGAAAACTGTAGAGACAATTGCGAGGCTGAGGAATATTATCTCTCTCAAGGGAAGCGGGACCGAAGGAAAGGCTAGGGGGAAGGCGGGTGCTCCTCAGAGGACAGCAGGAAGGGGGGAAGGCTCGGTCGAGAGCGACTACTATACAAAAATCACAAAAGAAATCTGGGAGCAATGGATATTTCCTGAGACCGGAGATAAGAATCTCGAAGCCATTATATCCATTAGGATAATGAGGGATGGGGCTGTTCAGGTCAGCAGGGTGGAAAAATCTTCAGGGAATTCCTTATTCGACAAATCCGCGCTCAGGGCCATCTCCAAGGCAAGTCCCGTTACTCCCCCGCCCCATGAAATGGAGATAGGGGTTAGGTTCTATCCATGAACACACCTCTCATCATTCGCACACGGAACACCATCCATAGGAAGAGAGGGAAAGACCTGTGCGTCTTCATCCCTTGTGTGTTTCTCTGCATTCTTGTGTTCTTGGCTATTTACTGTTCACTGTGCCCTGTTGCTGAAGCCAAGGAATACATAGACATCTCCTCCCCTGCATTCAAGAAACTGCCCATCGCTGTTTCTGAATTCACAGGGTCACCAGGAAAGGAAATTTCTGATATCATTAAAAATGACCTTGATTTTACCGGCATCTTCCTCTGCCTTGAGGGAAATGCCTTTCTGGAGAACTCCTCACAGCCTTTTAAGCAAGAGAACTGGACCGTGATCGGCGCTGAGGCTGTGGTAAAAGGCTCTGTGCTTGGAGGGGGAGAAAAGAGCCTTCTGGCATCCGTCTCCCTTTACGATGTGACGGAAGGGAAAGAGATATTCAAGAAGGAGTACCGGACAGAGGCGTCTCTTGTGAGACCTCTGGCACACGCAGTGGCAAATGATATCTACAGGCATCTTACCGGTGAACAAGGCATCTTCAGGACACGAATCGCGTTCATCGGAAGAAAGGGAGGAGAAGATAGCCTTTCTCTCATGGACTGGGACGGTCACAGGGTAAGCGACCTCGGGATAAAGGGAAATGTACTCATGACTCCCCGCTGGTCAAAGGACGGCAAAAGGCTCATCTATTCATCGGAGAGATATAGACAGTGGGGAATTTACCTGCTAAACTTTACCGAAATGACCGAAGCAAAGGTTTTCTCTTCCAAGGGCACCAATATTGCAGGTGATTTTTTCCCCAATGCTGACAGCGTTATCTTCTCCTCATCCATTGGAGGTAGCCCTGACTTATACATGTATGACATCGCAACGTCAAAGCTTACAAAACTCTCCTCCTCGCGAGGAATCGATGTATCCCCTTCCGTTTCCCCTGATGGCAGTCAAATATGCTTTACTTCTGACAGGGACGGAACCCCTCAAATTTTTATAATGGACAGCAACGGGTATGCGGTGAGGCGACTTACCTTTCAGGGGTCTTACAACACAGCACCTTCTTGGTCGCCGAAGGGAGAGAAGATTGTATTTTCAGGCAGACAAGGCGGGAAAAACCATATCTTCACGATAAACCCTGACGGTACCGGATTAACCCAGCTCACCGACAGGGGGAACAATGAGGACCCTTCCTTTTCTCCGGATGGAAGGTATATAGTATTTTCATCAGACAGGGATGGCGACCGTGCCGTCTACATCATGAGAGCAAACGGAGAGGCACAGAAAAGGATAACTTCTAAAGGTATGAAAGCATTCGGTCCCCGATGGTCATCAAATTAACACAGGAGGTCTGCCCAATGAAAAGGTTTTTGGCATGTGTGGCAATCATAGGATTTGTGATGTTCGGGTGTGCTGAGAAGAAGGCGGTGGCCCCAATACCGCAACCTGGAGAAGTGACGACGCCTTCTGAGCCAAAGGAAGCGGAAAAACCGAAAAAAGTCCCTGTCACCGAACAGGTTACCGAACAGCAGATTGCCAAGGTGGAATCGGGCGATGTTCCTTCGAAGGGAGAAGAGATTTCGGGGATGTTTAAGGACATATATTTCGACTATGACAAATATGAAATAAACGAGAGCGGAAAGCTTGTATTACGGTCAGTGGCAGATTATCTCACCAAGAACAGTGCACATAAGATACTCATTGAAGGCCATTGCGATGACCGGGGAACGTCAGAATATAATCTCGCTTTAGGAGACAAACGGGCCAAGTCTGCAAAGGACTTTCTCCTTTCCCTGGGTGTAGTTTCTTCCCGCGCAGAAGTGATAAGCTATGGGAAAGAGAAGCCGCTTTGCAGTGAACGCACAGAAGAGTGCTGGGCAAAGAACAGAAGGGCACACTTCGTGATCCTCAAGGGGAAGAAATAAGATGGTACGGCTGGCTTTTTTGCTCTTCCTCGTCATAGTGAGTGGCTGCGTCTCTACATCAGAATTCGATGCGATGAAAGCGGACATAAACCAGCTGAGAAGGGATTCCAATGAACTTAAGAAAAATGTAACCGCATTGAAAGAACAGACATCTGGCACTGTGAAAGAAGATTCCTTCCTTGCAATCAGGGAAAGTCAGGCATCCCTTTATTCCCAGGTGGCAGAACAGTCAAAAGAGGTGCAAGTTCTCCGGGGAAGGTTTGATGAAAATAAGTTCTTTGTTGAAAAGGCGCTGAAGGAAAGCTCCATTGAGCGTGAGCTTCTGCGCTCCCAGATAAGCAGTCTTGAAAAACGCGTAAATGAGCTTAATGAACGCCTTGGCAAACTGAGTGAGCCAGGCACCTCCGTTGCTCAGAGACCTTCAGCTGAGGGAGAGGACTCTTCCCCTGACAGGGGGAGAGTGCCGCAAAAAAGCCTTGATGATGAACCTGCGAAGGCATACGAAGCGGCATATACCCTCCTCAAAGAGAAACAATTCAAAGAGGCGAGGGAAAAGTTTACCGCGTTCATCAAGAGGTTTCCTAAAGATGGTCTCGCAGGGAACGCGCAGTTCTGGATAGGAGAATCCTATTATGCGGAGAAGGATTTTGAAAGCGCTATTTTGGCATATGAGACGCTCATCAAGGACTATTCCCATAATGAAAAGATCCCCGGCGCACTTCTCAAGCAGGGACTCTCGTTTGCGGAGATAGGGGATAAGAAAACTGCAAAGGTCATCCTGGATAAACTCATCGAGAAATATCCCGATTCCAGGGAAGCAGCGCTTGCGAAAAAGAAAAAGGCTGAACTTGACAAGAAACCGGTGAA
>DASPUA010000279.1:0-4921 GCA_035623135.1 Thermodesulfovibrionales bacterium
GCCGGAGCCGAACGTGTCCTTGCAGACACCTGCTTCCCTGTCAAGGTTGCCCACGGCCATATCACGCATCTCATCGAAAAGGGAATCACCACCCTGCTCATACCCAGTTTTATCAATATGAATGCCGCTCATGAGGAATTCGAGAGAGGATACGCCTGCCCCCTTACGCAGTCGATTCCCTATGCTGCCAGGGTCGCGCATCCTGAAGCAACGATCCTGGCCCCCATTGTGAACATGAGAAATGGGCTCAAGTCCGTAATAGCTGAAGTCACGCGGGTTTTCAGTCCCTTTGGAGTCAAGAAGGGCGACGTTCTTGCGGCCGCGAATATTGCTGAAAAGACACAGGAGGAATTCTCGGCTGCGATAAAGGCAAAGGGAGATGAAATTTTTTCCTCCATTCATGAGAGAACCATCGTAATTGTCGGAAGACCTTACAATGCCTTTGAAAGCGGAATGAATCTCAATATCCCCAAAAAGCTCTCTGACCTTAATGTCCTTGCGATTCCCATGGATTTCATCCCCTCCGCGGACCTCAGGATACATGCCACATGGCCGAATATGTACTGGAGATCAGGTCAGAGGATACTGAAGGCAGCGCGGTTCATACGTGAGCATCCTCACCTCTTCGCTATTTTTATAGGAAACTTCTCGTGCGGTCCCGATTCCTTCATCCTGAAATTTTTTAATGAAGAGATGCAGGGGAAACCTTTTCTCCAGATCGAGATAGACGAGCACAGCGCTGATGCAGGGGCCATCACACGTTGTGAGGCATTTCTTGACAGCATAGGCCACAGGGACCACATGACAGCCCGTAAAGCCGTCAATGAGGAGGAGCGACCCCGTGCTGTGGCTACCCATTACACTTCGCATTTGCAAAAACGGACCGTCTTCATGCCAAGGATGAGTGACCATGCCTTTGCCATTGCGGCTGCCTTTGAGCGCTGCGGTGTTCCCGCGGAGGTTCTCCCAGAATCAGACGCTGAGTCTGCAGACATGGGAAGGCGCTACGTCTCAGGCAAGGAGTGCTACCCATGCACTGTTACTACCGGCGATATGCTCAAAAAGGTCTTTTCCACTGACTTTAAAACCGCCCACTCTGCCTTTTTCATGCCTTCAGGAACAGGCCCTTGCAGATTCGGTCAGTATAACGTGTTTCACCGAATGATTCTTAAAGAACTTGGCCATGATAACGTACCTATCCTTTCACCGAACCAGGATTCCCATTTTTACAGGGAGCTTGGTATTGTGGGAAGGGACTTTTCTACGTTTGCGTGGGAGGGGATTGTGGCATGCGAACTCCTCCAGAAATGCCTTCACGAGACGAGACCGTATGAGAGAGAGAAGGGAAATGCAGACGCGTTGTACCAGGAATATTTGAAAAGACTTTTCCTTTCCTTAAAGGGCGTGGATGGAAAGGTGGAGAGAGTGCTTGAAAACATGAAAAAGGACTTTGAAAACCTCCCGAGATATACTGATAAAAAGCCCCTTATAGGAATTGTGGGGGAGATCTTTGTAAGGAGCCACAGATTCTCAAACGAGGATCTTATCAGAAAGGTTGAGAATCTTGGAGGGGAGGCATGGCTTGCCCCTGTTGAGGAGTGGATCTACTACGTGAACCTCATGGGCCTTAGAAAAGCCTTGATTAAAAAGGAGCGGTCTGGTATCATTGAACTTCTTCTGAAAGATTTTTTCCAGAAAAGAATTGAACACAGACTCGCCAGGTATTTTAGGGGATTCCTTAAAACCCTGAAAGAGCCTGATACGAAACAATTATTAAGAAAAGCTTCACCCTATCTTCACGACTCGCTTGAGGGTGAGGCTGTTCTGAGCATCGGCAAGAGTATTGACCTCATTGAAAAGGGGGTCTCCGGAATCATTAATGCCATGCCCTTCGGATGCATGCCCGGAACCATAGTAACGAGCCTGATGCGAGGGATAAGCAGAGATTATGGAATTCCGTGTATAAGCATACCTTATGACGGAACAGAATCCCCTGCAATGGAGATACAGCTTGAGGCCTTCATGAGCCAGGCCGGTGAGCAGAAGCGTGAAACGTAAGCCAAGGCAGACACCTTTGTTGCACAATGCGTATGGCTTCTGCAAAGGCTTTTAGGACATTTTATACAGATAAGGAGGTGGGTGTGTGGGGAGCGTCGTAAAATGGCGTAAGAAAAAGATGAGCAAACACAAGCACAAGAAACTGCTTAGGAAAACAAAACACCAGAGAAGGAATAAATAGCACTGTTCCATAGTCTGCAATCCGTAGGGGGATGAATGAACCAGGAGAAACACGTGAAAGAAAAGATTGCTCTTATAGAAAAAGAATTGGCAACGATCACGGAACTGGCAGACGGGTTATGTGCTGTCCTCAAGGATGTGGAGGACCTCAAACTCCAGTTAAAGGGACTAAAAGTGTTTCTCGGAAGGACGCATCCTGAGTTCAAGGGCCAATTCCCGGAAATACTTCGGAAGGTCAAGCGTTAGCTGATTAGGGAATCCTGCTTACCCTCACCCCTGCAAAGGGCATTGACCTCACGTAATTAATGAATGATACCTTCCTGACCAAGCCCCCGTCGTTCTTTCTCCCACCCGCGTGAATAAGGTAAATGCCATTCCCCTCCCTTTTTATGATTCCGATATGTCCCACGATTTCATTGGCAACGCGCTTCTCTGGAGACTTAATAAAAAATATAAAATCTCCATCTATTAAAGGTGGTTCAGAGTTTTTGTTAAAGTACTGTATTATGTTTTTTTTAGAGATCATTTCGACCCTAGCCCTGCCCCTCGATCCATTTATCGAAGTCAGCGGTCCGACCTCGGCCGTGATCTCTCTTCCCCATTTGCCACTGTCCAGCATGTCCTCCCCGTACTGAAATCTGTCATCATAATTCAGCACTATGCCCCTCTCCAGTATTCCCCTGTCCATAAATCTCTTATCAAGCGCAATGCGTATTGCCTCTTCTGGTGTCTGGCTCATGGCAAGCTCAAGGCTTCTGAAAACGTGATACATGCAATCCATGCGATCATCAGCCACTATCACTCTTCTTGTCACATACGTTCCCAGAGGGTCGGGGTCATAGGGTGTGCCCACGAACTTCTCTGCCCATAGGGCAATCCTCACACCTAATGGCTTACTGGATATCTGTTTCTGAAAAGATGCCATTTCGGAATCATTGAACGCGAACAGCATACTAGGAAAGATAACAAGACAGAAGAGGGGTATAGTACTGTACCATTGTGTACAGAAATTATTTTTTTTTGGTTTATGGCTTTGACATACGAGCATTTTCACTCTTAAGAAGTGCGTTGCTACTGGCTCTCTGTATGCCGTATCATTTTGCCTTCCACCATATAGACCACCATCTCTGCGATATTAGTGGCATGATCAGCAATCCTTTCGAGGTACTTTGCGATATAGGTTATCTTCACGGCCCTGGAAACCCCTCTTGGGTCTTGAATCATCATAAAGAGCAGTTCGTTGAATATCTGGACCGTGAGATGATCCACCTCATCGTCCCTCTTGATAATATCATACGCTGTCGAGGCGTCTTTTTTCACAAGGGCATCCAGGACATCAATGAGCATGCCCTGGGAAATCTCTGCCATGCGTGGGATGTCGATATAGGGTTTAAGCGGCGGCTCCTCATTCAGCTCAATGGCCCTTTCGCAGATATCCTCTGCAAGGTCGCCCATCCTTTCCAGATCCGTAGTGATTTTCATAGTCGTGGTAATAAATCTCAGATCCCCTGCCTTAGGCTGCCTTATTGCGATAAGCCGTATGCACTCCTCGTCTATCTCCACATCAAGGGCATTAATCTGATGGTCTCTTTTGATGACCTCCTTCGCAAGTTCACTGTCCCTCTCTATAAGGGATTGTATTGAATCCCTTATAGCAGCCTCCACCAGGAGACCCATCTTCAGAACCTTTTCTTTAAGGTTCTGTAATTCTTCATCAAAAATTGCCATTAGCCGAACCTCCCTGTGATATATTCCTCAGTGAGCTTTTCAGAGGGGGTAGTGAAAATCTTGTCGGTCTTTCCAAATTCGATAAGCTCACCGAGCATCATGAACCCTGTCCAATCAGATATCCTTGCTGCCTGCTGCATATTGTGGGTGACGATAATGATACTCACGCTGTTTTTTAAATCGATAATAAGTTCCTCTATCTTTGCCGTGGATATAGGGTCAAGGGCCGAGGTTGGCTCATCAAAAAGCAGTACCTCAGGCTCCACCGCCAGCGCCCTTGCGATTACCAGCCTTTGCTGCTGTCCGCCGGAGAGTTCATATGCACTCACATTCAGTTTGTCCTTCACCTCATCCCAGAGCGCAGCATTTCTGATTGCCTTCTCCACCCTTTCTGACAAATCCACCCTCTTCTTGATACCTTTCAATCTCAGGCCATAGGCAATATTGTCGAATATGGTCATGGGAAATGGCGTCGGTTTTTGGAACACCATGCCTATACTGCTCCGAAGACTGATAAGATCTGTGCCGTTGGAGAGAATGTTTCTTTCTTGGAAAATAATTTCCCCTTCATATCGATTCCCGGGATACAGGTCATGCATCCTGTTAAAGCATCTGAGGAGGGTAGTTTTCCCACAGCCAGAAGGGCCAATGAGTGCCGTCACTGCGTTCTTATACGCATGCATGGTTATCTGTTTAAGGGCATGGACATCCCCGGCATAATAGAAGTTGAGATTTCTGGTCTCGATCTCCTTCTTGTCCGTCACTATTTGTACCTCCATTTTATCATTAGCCTCCCGAGGATTGTAATGGCAAGAACGAACAGGGTAATCACAAAAGACGCAGCCCACGCTTGTGCATGCCAGTCATCATAAGGCCCCATGGCATACTGGAATATGCTTGCAGTCAGCGAGGCTATGGGCCTGTTCATATCCACGGAGAAATACGCGTTGTTGAA
>DASPUA010000280.1:0-3028 GCA_035623135.1 Thermodesulfovibrionales bacterium
CGAGAACCTGCAGTTGCGGGAGAGCCACAAAGCCCTTATCGAGAGCGCAAGAGACGTTATCTACACCCTTTCTCCCGGTGGTTTGGTGACGTCCCTCAATCCCGCATTCGAGACAATCACCGGCTGGTCCCGGGCAGACTGGATCGGCAAGCCTTTTTCCTCCATCCTTCATCCCGATGACCTTTCCACTGCTCTCACAGCGTTCCATGGAGCGTTACGCGGCGAGGTTTCTCCCACCCTTGAGTTACGCGTGCGTGCCCGTTCAGGAGGATATCTTGTGGGAGAATTCATCATGCCGCCGCTCATTGCGGATGGAAAAGTGGTAGGCATTTCGGGCGTTGCTCGTGATATCACCGAACGCAAAAGGGCGGAAGAGAAGTTGAGGGAACTGATGGACGAGTTAAGTGCCCAAAAGGAATTCTCTGAGGCTATTTATAACCATACCCCAAGCGGCATAATGGTCCTTGACAGAGAAGGTCATGTCCTGAAGATCAACCATCCGGGAGCTGAGATTCTGAAGATTTCGCCTATCGAGGCTCTAGGCATGCCACTCATCTCCATTTACCCAGAGACAAAGGAGATGCTCACTCTTGACCCCCACTATGGCAGGGAAATTCTCATCACTCTTCCGGACGGAAAGACAAGACCTGTAGGCTTCACAAACTCTCCGCTCCTGGACAAAAACGGAACGGAGAAGGGAATCATCATCGTCTTCCGTGACCTTACCGAGGTTAAGGAACTCAAGGCAGAGCTGAGAAAAAAACAGCACTTTGAAGCCATGGGAAAGGTAATTTCAGGGGTAGCCCATGAGATAAGGAATCCCCTTTTTGGTATCCAGGCCATTGCGCAGATACTGAAGAGGGAAAGCGAATCACCCCAGCATCAGGCACTCATCAGTGCACTGCTTAAGGAAACACAGCGGATGAGAAACCTTGTGGACGAACTTCTCCTTTACAGCAGGCCCTCTGCACTCAATCTTATCGAGATGGACCTCGACATATTCCTTGCAGAACTGAAAGAGTTTTTTAAAACAAAACACCCTGAGAAAATCCTTTTGGTCAATGTACCTTCTCTAACCCACTTCAAGGCAGATAAGGATAAACTGATGCAGGTCTTTATGAATCTCCTCGAAAACGCGTCGGGAGCCGGCAGCACACAGATTGACATCACCTCTGAGAAAAAGCACGGCGGGTTAAGAATAACGGTAAAAGATGACGGAGCAGGTATTACAGCAGATGCCTTGGAGAGAATATTTGAACCTTTCTACACCACAAAAAAGGAGGGTACAGGTCTCGGCCTCCCCATATGCAGGAAAATTATGGAAGCCCATGGGGGATCAATCGGGGTTGAGAGCATCGTAGGCACGGGCACGACATTCATTCTCTCCTTCAAGGAACAGTAATACCGATTTACGCATTTTTCATTATCTCTTCAGCCGCTCGGGATCCCGCAGTGCATCGATAATCTCAGATGCCGCCTATTCCCCCAGGAGGTTCGCGGCAAAAATCCTCACCTCAGGATCATCATCCTTCAGGAGGGCCTTCAAGGGAAGGCAACGCGCGCACCAAAGGCAACATAGAGCTTCATTGAGGCATTTCAGAGGCGAGTGGCTCATGCCCTCCATCGTCTTCACCACCGTGTCCCCTTCTGCCTTCTGCTCTGCCGCTACATCGGCTACTCCCTGCGTCATGCCTCTCATCATCTGGATGGGACTCCACACCCTGCCACGCACCCTGCAACCTCTTTGGTTATGTTCGTTATTTGGCAGCGTTTCCCTCCATCAACGCGGCGGTTCTCTTGTCCATCACCTTATTGATAAGGTCGTAGAGATTCTCTGACTTGAATGGTTTCACAATATACCCCCATGCCCCGAGGTTCATTGCCCTGATCGTCTCCTCCTCTTTTCCCTCGGTACTGATGACAATTACCGGAATTGTTCGGTGGGCTCCGGTTTCCTTCAGCTTTTCCATAAACTGAATCCCATTCATCACCGGCATGTTGATATCAAGGAGAATAAGATCAAAGCCGTCCTCCCTCGAAAGGATCTCTAGGGCCTCAAGCCCATTCATTGCATCCACCAGTGTGCACTCCTTGTATCTCATGAACACCAGTTCGTACATTTGGTGGATTAGCTTGGAATCATCCACAATCAACACCTTCTTTAATGCAGACATCCTGCACCTCCCTTGTGCTTATTAACCACCACAGGGATCCCGCATTCCCCGGCCTTAGTCAAGAGATTGTTCATATCAACCGGTTTTTCATAGTAATAATACGCTCCCCTCCCCAAGGCTGACTCTTTCATCACCTCAGAGCCGTATGCGGTCATGAGAATGACCTTGGTCTCTGGTCGTATTCTTTTTATATAGCTTAAGAGCTCAAGCCCCTCGATACCGTCAATCCCGCTCAGTCTGATATCTGCAATCACAAGGTCAAAGCTATAATGCTCCAAAGCCTCCTCAGCGTCCTCAATCCTGCTGCTCGTGATCACAATCACTTCATCACCGCCAAAGAGGTGGGAAAGGCTGAGCAGGATTGACGGCTCATCATCCACGATCAGGACTTTTTTCACACCTGCTTCCTCCTGAGAGTTATTTACTGGAATTCTTTATACGCAAAATGAGTGCCAGGGAGAGATTTTTCTTTGACATGAAGGACCCGACACGGGAAAATCTCTTTTTTTTCAAGAGAGTTAAAGGGGTCTCAACCGTTACCTTCCCCTTTCAGAGAGGAAGGGCGAAGTATCTTACAGGTTTATGGTTGTATGAAAACAGGACGGGCTCGTCGATAATCGGTCAGGCAATTTGGTATGTCTTAATTTTCTCATTGAGGGTAGAACGTGAGATTCCGAGCAGCTTTGCCGCCTTTGTCCGGTTGTTTTCGCTGGATGCAAGCACATTGCTGATATGGATGCGTTCCACTTCGCTCAGGGTGAGCAGTTCAAGTTTTTCTTCAGGAGTACGTGCAGGCAAGGTCAGGTGCCTGGCGGTGATCA
Organism: Thermodesulfovibrionales bacterium; assembly: GCA_035623135.1. Lineage (GTDB taxonomy): Bacteria > Nitrospirota > Thermodesulfovibrionia > Thermodesulfovibrionales > UBA9159 > DASPUA01. Next base: position 2,996 of record DASPUA010000280.1, read on the forward strand.
CCTGCCCCTGACAAAGGATCACGGCCCGCTCCA
>DASPUA010000281.1:0-5642 GCA_035623135.1 Thermodesulfovibrionales bacterium
TGCACATACCATGGAGATTAAACTCATAGGTGTTCCACTCCCTGCAATTGGGACACCTGCCTGACCAGTCAGGAGACGAATACCCGCAGCTGCTGCAACAGTAAGGATGGAGGAAGGGTTTTCTGATGTCTATCACTTTCTTAAACTCTTCCACCGCCCTCTCACATTGCCGACGTCTCAAGTAGATATTGCCCAGGAGCTGATGAAGTTCCGGATAAGGTGAGCTTGCCCCATCCACCGCAATGAGGGTATCAAAGGCGTCATCCAGCATTTCCAGTCGGTAGAAGAGTTTACCCATAAAGAACCGGAGAACCTGGTTCTGCGGTTCTTTCAGCGTACTGTTCTTGTAGAGCATAATGAGCCTTCCCGGCTCCCCCAGATTTATCAAAAGGTCCTCGATTCGTGCCAGGACAATCGGAGAGGACGTCTGTGCAAATCCTTTTTCAAGAAAGGCTATGGCATCTTCCGTTTTCTCTTCCCTGAGCATCTCTTCTGCCAAGCCTAGATATGCCGGCACAAAGTTCATATCCATGCGTATTATGGTCTTAAATGCCTTTTTTGCCTTCTCCAATTCGCCGTTTTCCAGGCTGTAACGACCCTGCTCATACTTGTACCCCAGGAGGTTTACCTGCTCTCGTTCGCGGTCTTTCTCATTGTGCTCACATTTGATGATCGTCCTCTGAAGGGAAATAAGGTCATCCCACTTTTCCCTCCTTTCCAGGAGCGTACGTTGTCTATAGAGGGCTGTAAGATTGTCAGGATCCAATTCGAGGATGTTATCCAGGTACATAAGCGCTTCGATAGTCCTGCCGGTCTTCCCCATAATCCTTTCAAGGGAGAAGAGTACTTCGAGACTGTGAGGCTGAATCTCGCCGGCCCTCCGGTAATAGTTCAGGGCCTTCTGGTAGTCTTCATCACCTGCCGCGATGTCGCCCAGTCTCAAAAGGGCATCCATATGGCGCGGTTCTTCCTTGAGGACACTCTCGAGGGCGGCTCGCGCCTCCTCCTCGTTATCGGCGAGAATTGCGTTCAAGGCTTTGGAGTAAAGTTCCTGGACCACCATATCCTTCTTCTGCTTGCGTTGGTAGTGTCTGCCCTCAATGAACCGCTTGGTGTCCCTGATGAAAAATATCAGCAACATTACTGCAGCACCCACTGAGGATGACAGCAGAACGAGCGCTATCTTGGGCATCTCATACACCATCTTAGGAGTGATGGTAAATGTGACGGGCTCTTTGTTGAGCAGCGCAAAATAGCCCAGTGCGGAGAGAAAAATCACAAAGAGCAATACTGTGAGCTTACCCATCAGGAATGATACCTTTCGCTCTTTCGCGGGGGTCTTTCGCCCTCCGCGGGAATCCTTGGTGCGTCAATCCATAGTTTCTCCAATTCGTAATAACTCCTCGTCTCATCCTGGAACACGTGGACAATGACATCACCGTAGTCCATGAGAATCCAATGGGCATGACTGAATCCCTCAACAGAGAATGGCTTAATGGAATCTTTCAAGAATTCAGCCTCGATGTGCTCTGCAATCGCTTTTACTTGGGTGGTACTTTCCCCGGAACAGATCACAAAATAATCCGCAAAGACGGCTAATCCTCTGAGATCAAGGATGAGCGTATCCTTTGCTTTTTTTGCGAGCGCTAAGGTTGCAGCAGAAACAGCCTTATCTCTTCCCTCTAAAGGTGACCACTCCCTTCCCTGTACAGCTTATGAAAAATTATATAGGATTCCACGTCCTCTGGCAACAGGTATTTTATGCTCTTTCCGGCTTTTACAAGCGCTCTCACGGCTGTTGCAGATATATCCATGGGGGTAATATTAAGGAGGAAAAGTTCTCTCCCGCTTTCCAGAGGCAGGCGATGCATTTCCAGAGCACGGGCATCGAGCGCGGAAAGAGTCTCCGGGACCGCTGAAATCTTGGCAGAAAGGTCGGAGAAACGGAAACCGGGTCTAGAAACTACCACAAAATTGGTAAGCTCCATAAGCCTCTCCGGCTGATACCATGCGGGAATGTCAAGGAATGAATCATTTCCCAAAATGAGAAAGAACTCATGGTCAGGGTACCTTCCCCCTAACATCGCAAGCGTTTCCACCGTGTATGATTTTTGGCTCCTCCTGCATTCAATATCAGAAATATCAAAGAAAGGATTTGTGTCCACGGAGAGTCTGGTCATCTCGTACCGGTGGTTTGCATCTGCGAGGTCTTTTATCTTGAGGGGTGGATTTCCCGAGGGAATAAAGAGAATCTTCTCGAAGCCGAGTTTCATTCTCACCTCTTCCACGGCCCTGAGATGCCCGTAGTGAATGGGGTTGAATGCGCCGCCCATTATGCCCACCTTTTTCTTATTCTGGAGTGTCAATCAAATCGCTTTCCTTTTTTCTCGAACTCACGACTGGAAATCTTTGGGAGTATTAGAGTCCCATTTTTTTGAGCGCCTCATCCGCTGAGCTCTTGCCCGACGGCGCGTCTTCAGGGAGATAAAACATCACTCCACCCTTTACCGGCCTGATCACGATCTTCCCCTCCTGCGCGAGACCGTTGGTTACCTCCACAGGGTTTTCACCAGGAAAATACTTCTTGAAAGCCTCATTAAAGCCGGAATAGACGGAATGAATGCCCTTGTACCCTTCCTTCCTCAAGCTCACAACAGCCTTCCTCACAAACTCCTCATGACTCAGTTTCTCAGGCATGGTTCCCTCCTTTTTGTGATATTCAGATTAGTTGACTTCATTTTCCGCTTCCTCAATATTTCCTATTAATGCAGGCGTTTCCGTCGAAGGAAGTTCCTGAACATTCTTCAGTCTTCTTTCAATTGTGCGGGACTTCTTTGCTGCATCTTCAATAGTATTACTTGCTTCCTGCAATTTCTTCTGTGTTTTCTCAAGAATGTCACCAAACTTGCCAAACTCTGTTTTGACTGCACCAAGCAATGTCCAAACTTCACTTGAACGTTTTTCTATGGCTAACGTCCTGAATCCCATCTGAAGACTGTTTAATATGGCAGCTAATGTTGTCGGTCCCGTTATGATTATCTTGAAATCTCGCTGCAGGGTTTCAATTAAGCCCGGCCTTTTTACAACTTCTGCATATAGTCCTTCTACCGGCAGGAACATGATTCCGAAATCGGTAGTGTGAGGAGGGTCGATATACTTGTCCTTTATGTCTTTTGCAAATTTCTTTATATTGCCTTCAAGAAGTTTTGATGCTCCTTCAACTGCCGCTGGATCTCCGTGCTCATAGGCTGCAATAAGGGCATCATAATGCTCTCTTGGGAATTTGGCGTCAAGAGGCAGATAAACGACATCTCCTGAGTCGTCTTTGCCCGGCAGCTTGATCGCAAATTCGACATGGTCTCTGCTTCCCTTCTTTGTAGCCACATTTGTCGCATATTGTTCCGCGGTCAATATCTGTTCAAGGATATTCCCCAATTGAATCTCTCCCAGTATTCCTCTTGTCTTCACGTTTGAGAGGACTTTTTTCAGGTCACCTACCCCTACAGCCAGGTTTTGCATTTCTCCCAACCCCTTATGGACCAATTCAAGCCTTTCACTTACGAGTTTGAAGGATTCCCCCAGCCGGCGTTCAAGTGTCGAGTGAAGCTTTTCATCAACCGTCTCTCTCATCTTGTCCAGTTTTTTTGTGTTGTCTTCCTGTAATGCTTTCAATCTTTCTTCAACTGTTTCTCTCATTTTTTCCAATTTTTGTTCGTTGGTTTGTGTAAGATCAGCAAGCTGGCCGGAGAACGTTTTAAAACGGCCTTCCTGCAATTCCGAAATATTTGTCATTTGCTTAAGAAGTGAATCATTGAAAGATGTGAGGGAGCTAACCACTTCTTCCCGTAAATGCCTTGCGTTGCCGGTGGTTTCTTCTCTATTTTTTGCGATCTCTTCCTTCAGCGTTCTTTCTGTTCTTTCAAGGTCCTTTTCAACAGATGAGAGTTGAGTTTCAATTTGTGTATTCGAACTGCGCTTCAACAAAACAAGCAGTAGAACAGCAATGCCTACAACCAAAACAAGCATCGCAATCAACATCAACTCAGGCACTTTTAAGCCCCTCGCTACATGTTCTCATATGCATAGATCCCTTCTCCATTTCTCGCCTCCCCGATCCTCCACACAAGTCTTTTCTTATTGGAGATTTAGCACTTCTCCTTTCTTTGAGAACCAGTTCAAGGGTCTTTTGAAGATAAGTATTGAGGCTTCCGGTAAGGAGATTATGGAGCCTGTATAGTGTCATAACGGGACAGGAACCTTATCGTAATCCAGGCAAGCCTCTCCCCCAACGCGAGAAGATTCTCTTAATCCGTAGTGAAGTCTTGCGTGGTTGGTTTCTCAGTTTACCCCTATCGCCTGCACCATTTCAATTATTTCAATTAAATCAAGAATATAGCCCTTTGTCAAGAAGATTCTTGGGGAAACAAAGAGCAGGGATAAGAACTCAAGAGGCCTGTCCCCAGGGAGGCCAGCGCGGTGATAAATCAGCCTTCTCCTTCCGTTATTTCTGTCCGGACAAGGGCGAGGATCGCTGAATGGGGAACTATGAGATATTTTCTCCCTTCAAACTCGATTTCTACTGCGGCATCTTTGAGGAAGATCGCATAGTCCCCTTCAGAGGCCTGGAGGGGAACATATTTTAAATCCAGCCTCTTGTGAGAAGCCCAGGGTTCTTCAATCACCACATTAGGGTCATGGACCGGATAGCCGGGACCGACTTTAATGATATAGCCGCCAAGGACTTTCTCCCGTTCCTTGACAGTAGGAGGGAGATAGAGCCCCGAGGTCGTCTTGTCGGTCTTCTCGTCCTGTTCTATGAGAACCCTGTCACCTACGATGATAATATTCTTCTTTGCTTTCATCAAATTCTAAGAGCGGGAATCTCTCAATTGGCGATACAAAGCATCCCGCTCACAGGCCCATTTCCATCCACAGGTAGTACAGTATGCCTTATACCAGGAATGAAAGAGTTCAGGAATCCTCTTCCGTATTTCTTGCCATTTGACCTTTGAGCCTTCCTCTTCTTCAAGCAACTCCAGTGCCCTCTTATCCATCTCCCTTATTCCCTCATCCGAATCTTCAGTATAGCGGCACCTGAATTGCTTCAGATGTGGACATCCTCCACAGATATCATCTGCTCCCGGAGATATTTCCACGTCACCTGATTGTGTTTTCTCCAGCATGTCTTTGAGATTCCCAACAAACTCCGGATTATATCCCTCGCCATGGAAGAAATGGAGGCAGATGAGATGATGTCCTCTCAGACGCGGCATGGTACCTCAGGCATGATGGATGAGGAGAAGAGTCATGATTTCTTGTGCGGTTGTCCTCACTGATTTTTTATTATATAATACCTTGATCTAAAGGGAAAAGATAGGGATAAATCAGGAGAACACGTGCACTTTTTCAGATACCGAAACGATGAACTGTACGCAGAAGACGTCCCGGTAAGGAAGATCACTGAAGCATACGGAACGCCCCTTTATATTTACAGTCATAAGACTCTTCTCAGACATTTCAGGGCTTATGCTGATGCCTTTAAGGGCATCCCCCACATCATCTGCTTTGCACTCAAGGCGAATTCCAATTCGGCAATACTGAGATTATTTGCAAAAAATGGAGGAGGCGCTGACGTTGTCTCA
>DASPUA010000282.1:0-4423 GCA_035623135.1 Thermodesulfovibrionales bacterium
AAGCCGGCTTCGCGGTGACGGTGGTTCCTGCCCAGACTCCTGCAGAAAAGGTCCTTGAAATGGACCCTGATGGGATAATCCTGAGCAATGGGCCGGGAGACCCCCAGACAGTAACCTATGCGATCGAAAACGCAAGAAAGCTTATGGGAAAGAAACCAATCTTCGGAATATGTCTCGGTCACCAGATATTGGGACTTGCGATGGGAGGCAGGACGTACAAGCTCAAATTCGGCCATCACGGCGGCAACCACCCTGTGAAGGACATCTCCACAGGACGTGTTGAGATCACCTCCCAGAACCATAACTATTGTGTGGATATCATGAGCGTTGGGGGAAAGGCAAGGCTGACGCACAAGAATCTCTACGACGGGACCGAAGAGGGGATGGAGCACGTAGAACTGCCCGTGTTTTCGGTGCAGCACCATCCCGAGGCAGGGCCAGGGCCGAACGATTCAGTGCATCTGTTCAGGAGATTCAGGGAGATGATAGAGAGGGCTGTATGTTAAAGGAAATTACCCCGGATATCTACCGTCTCCTCCATCCCAAGATGGCGTTCTTCCTCACGAGTATGGACAGGAAGGGAAAGCCCAACGTCATGACCTGTGCCTGGGCCACCCCGGTGAGCGAAGAACCTCCCCTTGTGGTCGTCTGTGTTGCAAAGGAGAGTTATACTGCAGGGGTGATCAGGGAGACAAAGGAGTTTGTGATCAATATTCCCACAAAGAAACTCTTAAAGGCATTATGGATCTGCGGTAAAACCTCCGGAAGGGACGTGGACAAATTCAAAAAGGCCCGATTAAAGGGTATCGGCGCCATAAGGGTGAAACCTCTCGTGGTGGAAGGATGCATCGGGTATATAGAATGCAGACTGTGGAAAACCGTGGACGCCGGAGAGTGCTATGCATTGTTCGGAAAAGTCCTGTCTGCATACGCTGATGATAACTACCTCAAGAAGGGTGTATGGACGGAGAAGTCAGAAATCCCCCTGCACTTGGGGGGAAGCAGGATCGTCTATTTCAAATAGTGGCAACATGTCAACAGAGGTATATCAGATTGAGAGAAACGAGAATGGTGTGGTGGTGAGGACCACTTCCTTCAGGACAGAGCGGAGGAGTGTTCTCCATAGCGGCATCTTTAACCGCGAGCTCACATCCAGCCTTGCGGCCGGCGCGGTTGTCATCATGGTAGGCTTTTTTTTTGCCCTTTACGTGAGGATAACCGTTGTCCATTTTGTGGCAGCGGCCTTTGTGTATGCGGCCCTCTTTATCCTCTTCAGGCTATATGCATTCAGAGAGCAGGTCCTTGAAACGGTTTTTGACCTGAAGAGGAAGACTATCACGGTTTCAGTGAAAAGGAGCGTGGGGAGCGGGCGCCGGTCGTATCCTACGGATGCGCTCACCGGAATCAGGATTCATCACCTCTCAATGGAGCCGGAAAATCTGGATGCAGTGAGGCTTGTGGAAAAAGTTGCGGTCCAGCACGGCACGGTTATACCAGGATTCGGGAAGGTGGAAGATATTTACTCTGTGGAACTGGATTTTCGGGAAAGGAAGATTGTTATGTTCAGTGCTGGAGAACGGAAGAGGGCTGAATCTTTTGTGAATGAACTGAGAAGCTCTCTGGCTGAATTCTTGCCTCCTGCGGTGTATGAAAACTAGTGGGTGTGGTATATGACGAGCTTTATATTTCGACCATGCGGGAGATGGATGTCTGCACAGGTGTGATCCGGCAGATGGAAAAGATCATCGGGGATATGGAGAAGAGATACCATCTGAAGACCTCTGAGTTCATGGAGCGCTTCACCAAAGGCGGGATGGAAAACAACAATGATTTTGTCACCTGGCATGCCAGTTACGAGAGACTGAAGCACTGGGAGGGACGGTTGAAGGATTTTGAAGCTGTCCTCCAAAATGCAAAACATGGATCCATGAGGTGAATGTGCCGAAGAGAACTGATCTCAGGAAAATACTGTTAGTGGGCTCCGGCCCCATCGTCATCGGCCAGGCCTGCGAATTTGATTACTCGGGGACCCAGGCATGCAAGGCACTGCGGGAAGAGGGCTATCACGTGGTACTCGTGAATTCCAATCCTGCCACTATCATGACAGACCCCGAGATGGCTGACGCGGTCTATGTCGAGCCTCTTACCAGGGAGGTGGTGGAACTGATTATTGAAAAAGAGAGACCTGATGCCCTCCTCCCCACCATGGGTGGGCAGACTGCATTGAACCTCGCTGTGGAGCTGGCTGAATCAGGAGTGCTCGAAAAATACGGAGTGGAACTCATAGGCGCAAAACTCCCTGCCATAAAGAAAGCTGAGGACAGGGAACTCTTCAAAGAGGCCATGGAGAAGATAGGGTTCGAGGTACCAAGGAGCGCGTATATAGGAAGTGTGAAGCAGGGACTGGATTCCATTGAAACGATAGGGTTTCCCGTTATCCTGAGGCCGTCCTTTACCCTTGGAGGGACCGGAGGTGGCATTGCGTACAACATGGAAGAATATATGGAGCTCCTTGAGCGCGGACTGAAACTCAGTCCTGTCAACCAGATCCTGGTAGAGGAATCGGTCATCGGCTGGAAGGAATACGAACTGGAAGTGATGCGGGATATGAGGGACAATGTAGTGATCATCTGCTCTATAGAGAATCTTGATCCTATGGGGATTCATACAGGAGACTCCATCACCGTGGCCCCTGCCCAGACCCTCACTGACAAGGAATACCAGAGGATGAGGGATGCTTCTATTGCAATCATCCGTGAGATTTGGGTGGATACGGGTGGTTCAAATATACAGTTCGCCCTGAACCCAGAAAACGGCAGGATGGTGGTCATTGAGATGAACCCACGGGTATCCAGGAGCTCTGCACTGGCAAGCAAAGCAACGGGCTTTCCCATTGCGAAGATTGCCGCCAAGCTCGCGGTGGGACTCAGTCTGGACGAAATCCCTAATGACATCACCAAGGAGACACCCGCGTCCTTTGAGCCGACCATCGATTATGTGGTGACCAAATTCCCACGTTTCGCTTTCGAGAAATTCCCTGAGGCAGATGCCACTCTCACCACACAGATGAAGTCGGTGGGCGAGGCCATGTCCATGGGAAGGACATTCACCGAATCCCTCCAGAAGGCGTTGAGAAGCCTTGAGATAGGGAGCTATGGGCTTGAAGAGCTCAGGGTCAATGAAAGTGAACTCAAGGCAAGGCTCAAGATACCCAATGCAGAGAGAATATGGTATGTGGCACAGGCACTCAGAAATGGCATACCGGTGAATGAAATCTATGAACTTACCAGGATAGACCCCTGGTTCCTTCATCATATAACGCAAATTCTTGAGATGGAAACCAGGATAAAGAATCGTGCTCAGGCAATGGAAGCAAGGGCCAGTAGCCCCGTGCCTTATCCAGTGCCCCGTGACCTCTTGACAGAGGCAAAGGGAAAAGGTTTCTCTGACAGGGCCATCGCAGGACTGCTGAATGTCCCGGAGGAGGAGATACGGAGCCTGAGGAAGCAGTGGAATCTGCACGCGGTCTATAAGATGGTGGATACGTGCGCTGCAGAATTTGAGGCATACACGCCATACTTGTATTCGACGTATGAGAAGCCATTTTCGGGACTGGCAAGCATACAAGCCGGCCAGATCACTCGCCAAGCGGAGAACGAGTCACATCCCACGCACAAGAGGAAGGTGATCATCCTCGGCTCAGGCCCCAACAGGATTGGGCAGGGAATCGAATTTGACTACTGCTGTGTTCATGCGGTCTTTGCCCTTAAAGAAATGGGATATGAAACTATAATGGTAAACTGTAATCCCGAGACAGTGAGCACCGACTACGACACCTCAGACAGGCTCTATTTCGAGCCGCTTACCATTGAAGACGTCCTCGGTATTATAGAGGTCGAAAAGCCAGACGGAGTGATTGTCCAGTTCGGAGGCCAGACCCCACTCAAGCTCGCGGTGCCGCTGGAAAGGGAAGGAGTCAAGATACTGGGAACTTCCCCTGATTCCATTGATCGGGCAGAGGACAGAAGGCGATTCAAGCAGCTTCTTCATATGCTTAACCTCATGCAAGCTGAAAGTGATACTGCCATGTCCCCAGAAGAGGCCCTGGAGATCGCGGGGAAGATCGGCTATCCGGTAATGGTGAGACCTTCCTATGTGCTGGGAGGAAGAGCCATGGAGATTGTGTTCGACGAAAATTCCCTCGCGGATTATATGAGACGCGCGGTGAAGGCGTCCCCTGAACATCCTGTGCTTGTGGACAAGTATCTGGAGGATGCCATTGAGGTGGACGTAGATGCACTTTCAGACGGTACGGACGTGATCGTCGGGGGCGTGATGGAGCATATCGAAGAGGCAGGCATACATTCAGGGGACTCTGCCTGCTCATTGCCTCCCTATTCTCTCAACAGTTCCATTGTGGATG
>DASPUA010000283.1:0-7433 GCA_035623135.1 Thermodesulfovibrionales bacterium
CCCTTCTGCCCGGCTGGTGAGGATGGCAAAGCCAAAGGCTATACAGAAGATATTGCAGAGAAAAGGGGTGGGGACGAGACTGACCTATATGGCGGAGGATCTAATACAGGCCGCAAAGCAGTCTGTTGCCACGATAAGTCCTGCAAAGGAGCTCATTTTGCAGGGGAAGGTCAGGACGCTCCTGCATATTCGTGAGCATTATGAGGAACTGACGAAAATCCTGACCGAGTACTACAAGGACCTGCAATAAGTCCGAGAGCTTCAGATAATGACGCCAATCATGCCATTTCCCTTGATGCTATCGATCTCTTATAAAGTTTCCGATCTTACTAACACCTCTACGGTTTGTTTCGACCATAATCGAAACATCTTATAATGACACTGAATCATCTCCAACCATGCTCATTCACTGTTTGACAAAATTATTTCTCTTTATATAACTTATATCAAAAATCATTCTCTCTCGGTAGATACGGTACCAGGATTTTGTCGTTGTGAGGGGGTCCTGGCAGGATGGTTTCATCTGGAAATTGATTGCCTAGGTGACAGCTGCTTCTGAGAAATATGGCATTTTATTCCTCTCAATGACAACACAGTTTTTGAATAAATCACCAGGGAGAGGATAATGGAGATTGTTCGGACACCACAAATCATGCAGGACATCGCACGAACGCATACGATGCATAATAAGACTATTGGTTTTGTTCCCACCATGGGTGCCCTCCATGAGGGGCACCTCAGTCTTGTGAGAATGGCAAAGGCGGGCAATGAGATTACGGTAGTAAGCATCTATGTGAACCCAAAACAGTTCGGCCCCGCCGAGGACCTCGCTCAATACCCACGGAATATTGAGAGAGACGTAGAAAAGCTCACGGAAGAGGGTACAGATATCCTGTTTCTGCCGAATGATTCCCTCATGTATCCTGAGGGGTTCTCGACCCGCGTGGAAGTGGAGGGGCTTTCTAAGAAACTCTGTGGAGCGTACAGATTTGAGCATTTCAGCGGTGTGGCTACTGTGGTTACAAAACTTTTCAACCTTATTCGGCCTGCAAGGGCATACTTTGGCCAAAAGGATTTTCAGCAGACAGTGATCATAAAAAGGATGGTCAAAGACCTGGACATGGGTATCGATATAGTGGTATGTCCCACAATCCGCGAAGAAGACGGCCTCGCAATGAGTTCGAGGAATCTCTATCTGACAAAGGAACAGAGGGGGGCGGCCCCAATCATTCATACATGTCTTAATGAAGCATCGGAGGCGATAAAATCTGGTATAATAACAGTAAGGGAGCTTAAGAAGCTCATGGGAAAAAGGTTGGCATCGGAGCCCCTAGTCTCCGAAATACACTATTATTCGGCCTACGATCCGGATACACTGGATGAACTGGGAGAGATAGGCAATGAGGCCTTACTCGCCATTGCCCTTAAGATCGGCGAAACGAGATTGATCGATAATATCCTTGTGGCTGCGGGACGAAAATCCTCATCTCCCTAACCCTTCTTGCCTAAACAGCTCTCCAGGAATGATACGAAAAGGAGGCAACTACATAAGTATTATGTTACAGCGTGTCTGCATACAGATTTTGGATAATCCTCTGGAAGACGTCATTCTGGACGCTGAGGAGTTTGAAGAACCTATAAAAAACAAACTTCTCGCCGATGAGTTGCGCAAAGAGATGAATTATTATTACCCCACCGTGGTATCTGTTGAATATATAGATCTGTTCATGGGGAGTGATATGGACTTCCCTGAAATAAGAGAATTGCTCAGACAGGGGGCAATCAATGCCCCCGTCATCCTCATAAATGGTATTCCCAAGATTCATGGGGGGATACCAAGGACTGTAATACGCGAAGAAGTAGACAGGCTCATTTCAGAGGGGCCGGTGCATTAATCCACAAGGAACGAGCTCTTGCTGAGACTGAGGTTGGAGCAAAGAAATTTAAGCCTCTTTTAACATAACCCTTTGAGGTTATCCTGCGGTCAGTAGTCAATTTCCTTTTTGCTTCAAAAGCCCCGCCACAGTTGGGAACAACGCCATGTCCGTATGGGGGAGAAAAAGGGCAGACAGATACTCATCCATAAAACCCCTTGACACTGAAAGCTCCATATAGGTCATTTTAGACGCGATTTCTTCTGCCTCCACGCGGAGCTCATGAGAAAGGAGGCATAAATACGAGCCTGTAATAGAAGTATTTCCAAGAAAAGTGAATTTTCCCCTTGGAAGATCCGGGAGCATCCCCAATATAATCGCCTTGTCCACATTCAGGTAGTTACCGAACCCCCCCGCGATATACACCCTTTCTATTGCATCAAGGCCAAAACCAACCTCCTTGAGAAGCAGAGATACACCTGCATAGATTGCCGCCTTTGCTCTGAGGATATTTTCAACATCTGCCTCGGAGAGAACCAGATCTCTCTCATGTCCCCGTGAAAGCACAAATTCCATACCATCATCCTGCTCCCTTATTCTGTCCGTCTTGGCACGTACCAGCTTTCCTTTCAGATCAATAAGCCCGGAAAGGAACATCTCGGATATCGCATCAATCATTCCTGAACCACATATGCCAAGAGGGCTTGAATCTCCTATGACACCAAGTTTGGGCTCATAGGTCTCTCGGTTTATCTTGACCGATTCAATGGCACCCTCCGTTGCCCTCATGCCGTATTTTATCCCGCTCCCCTCGAAGCACGGACCCGCAGAACATGCGGCAGTCATGAGCCACTCATTGTTCCCTACCGCAATCTCCCCATTGGTACCTATATCCATAAAAAGGGCAATTTCGGGGTTCCTATGCATCTTGGAAGCGAGCACCCCTGCAACAATATCACCACCGACATAGCTTGCAACGTTGGGAACGGTATACACAGGTGCCTGGGGGTTGATGGCGATCTTTGCAGTCCCGCTCCTCCATTTAGGGAAAAAGCTCACTGTCGGGATATACGGCTCCTCCCTGATGGGTGCAGGATTAAGTCCCCAGAAAAGATGTGACATGGTGGTGTTGCCTGCAATAACTACGGTTTCAACATTCTCCCTGTCTATGCTATGTCTTTCCAGCAGAGGAATCAAAAGATCATTTATATCAGTAACCACTGCGTCCCTAAGCTCATCAAGTCCTCCTCCTTCCGTTGCGTAAATGATACGGGTAATCACATCATCCCCATACCTCATCTGGGAGTTATACGTAGAGCCCACATCCACTAGCCGCCCATCAGCAAGATCGACCAGGTATACCACTACTGTGGTCGTACCGATGTCCACCGCAATGCCATACATATCCTGATATTCATCTGCATCTGAAATAAATACTGCCTCCAGGTCATCGGTATACCCGAGGACGATCTTCCATCCTGCGGACCTGAGAGCATCTGACATAGATGAGACGAACCCATGGGAGAATCTCATCGCTTTTATGCCCGCTTTCGCCAGAGCCCTCTTGAGCCTCTCAACATCACTTATGTTATCATGAAGAGTGGGCGGAGGAACATTGACACAGAGATGTCTTACCACCGGCAATATCCCGACGTCAAAGGACTCCAAGAGCTCAAAGATATCCCTCGATTTGGATATCGCAATCTTGTCACCCACTATAAGCCTGGATTGTCTAGGTATTTCGATAAGGATATTCTCTAAGGGGAATGTCTGGCATGCTATCACTGTTCCGGCATCCCTCTCCTTTTGGGAGAGATTTCCGTAGGAAACCGCTTCATATCGGCCTTCCACTACCCTCACCCTGCATTTCCCGCACGTCCCTTTGCCACCGCAAGAAGAAACAAGATAGATCCCCTGTCTCTTAAGGGCATGATAGAGACTCTCCTCTTCGGAGACCGACAGCGCCTTACCTGATGTGAGTTTTAGTTCCATATAAGCGTTATCCCGACATACTTGCCTGTGTCTTCACCCTCATTTTCCGTGTGCCTATTATACATTATTGCATTATGCGCATGCGAAAAAACGCGGTCATATACGCAGGGAGCTCTTGTTGCGTTGGTGAAAATTGTCCAAGGATAAGGGGATTGACCTCGCATTGATACGGTTCACGCTCATTCGCTCTTTTCAAAGGATTTTCACTCATGTGATATAATTTTTTCATGAGAAGAACTGTACTAAATTTTGGCCACTTCCTCCTTCAAAAAGGATTGTTAACAGAACAGGACACGTGTGATGCGAGATTTTCCCAAGAAAAAGAAACCTAAGGATTGGTAAGATCGCACAAGCAGGATACATAATCCCCTGTTGAATGACTATTGAGAAAAAATCTTTGCTTATTGACACCTTTTACTGATGTATGATACTTTTCAAGTAGTAATAATAGCCTATGGCAGACAAAAGCGTAATAGTAAAAGAGGCCCAAAAATACCTCGCAAGAGGCCAGATTGACAAGGCCATTACTGAATGGGAAAAGCTTGTCAAGGAAGCCCCGGACGGTAATGTCTTCAATACCGTAGGAGATCTCTACTTAAAAAAAGGGAACAAGAAATCTGCAGTGGATTTCTTTCATCGGTCTGCAACCTTTTTCAGGGAGGGTGGGTTTTCACTCAAGGCCCTGGCCCTTTACAAAAAAGTAATTAATATTGACCCATTGGATACAGGAGCTTTTACCGCCTTGGGAGAGTTAAGCGAAGAAAAAGGCCTTGTCACCGATGCGATAAAATACTACCTCACCGCAGCGGATATCCTCTCAAGGGACGCAAGCAAAGAGAGATTTGTTGCTATCTATGAGAGAATATTATCCCTTGCCCCATCTAATTTCCCTTTGAGGGATAAGGTTGCCGGACTTTTTCTCAAGGAAGGACTTACCTCTCATGCAATAAGGGAATATTCCCATCTTGCCAGTCTTTGTGCTGAGAAAGAAGACTGGGAACAGGAACGTTCATACTTCATGAAGATTCTCGATATCCGGCCTGACAATAAGGATGCGCTGACTGGCATGAGCTTTGTGTGTGAGAAAAAGGGCGATGTGAAACAGGCGATTGAATTCATGAAAAAGGCGATCACAGCGCAACACGACGATCCGCATTTGCTCATGAGATGTGCCCTCCTTTATAAAGACAGCGGCGCGTATGACGAGGCGATAAGCTGCCTTTCATCCGTCATCCAGGCAAGACCCGCAGACACGGAAGCAATCACGCTGGTGGGAGATATTCATCTCGCCAGAGGTGACAGGGAAAAGGCATGGGAATCGTATAAAACAGTAGTGAATGCTCTTACCCTTGAAAATAAGCTTGATGAAGCCATAGGGCTTGTGAAGCAGTTCAAGGATATTGATCCAATACCAATAGTGAAGATGCTCATATCTTTGTACAAGCAGAAGGACGATATGGATGCGGCATTTTCTGAGATCCTTTTTGTGGCAGACCTCCTTTTGGACAGCGGGCTTCAGGATGAAGCTGCTGAGTATTACAGGGAAGCCCTCGCCATACATCCTGATGATATACAGATTAAGAGAATACTTGCAGAACAAGAAATGGGAGTGCTGGGGGTGGCACCATCGGCCACGGAGGGAGTGAAGTCGACTGAAGACCTCTTTGCTGATGCTGACGTATTTATAAAATATGGACTACATGATGAAGCTCGGGCAATGCTCGAAGGCCTCAAGGTAAAAGAGCCTAGCAACACCGAGATTCACCGAAGGCTCAAGTCCCTTTACAAAGAGATGAATGACAGTGAACAGGCGATTACAGAATGTCTCATCTTGGCAGAACTGTACGGGAGAAATGGGGCCCTAGAAATGCGTGACGCTGCCCTTAAGGAGGCCTACGAAATAAATCCTGACGATCCCAGACTGTTGGAAAGAGCATCAGTGAGAAGCGAGGAGCCTTCGCCTAGCCATGTGTCCGAAAGAGACTTTTCGGAAAGCCTTGATGATTATACGGAAGACATTGCCGAGGCAGAATTCTATGCTAGCCAGGGGCTGAGGGATGATGCCTTAAGGATATACCACAGACTTCTTGCCCTCTTCCCACAGGAGAGCGCGTTGCGCGAAAAGATTTCATCTCTCGAAGGAGGTCTCCCCGAATCACGCATTGGTGACAGAGGTCTTTCTGCCAAGGTCAGTGAGGAGACTCTCAGAGAGGATTTTGTCTCCTCTGGGTTAGAAGTTTTTGAAGCTGATGAACTCCATGATAAGGGAGAACCGTCTCTTGATACGAATGTGCTCGACATCTTCGAGGAGTTCAAAAAGGGACTTGAGAAAGAGTTAGAGACAGAGGATTTCGAGACACACTATAATCTTGGCATAGCTTATAAAGAGATGGGACTCATAGATGACGCCATAAAGGAATTTCAGACGTCCAAGAATGACCCGAGGTGCTCCGCCAGGTCCATGACCATGCTCGGTATATGTTATATGGAAAAAGGTCTGTTTCCCCTCGCAGTAGAGGCATTTAAAGAGACTCTCAATGGGCTCACTACACGTGATGAATCGTATTGGAGCGCAAAGTATGATCTTGCGTCTGCCTACGAAAAAAATAGCAATCTGAAAGAGGCATTCCAGATATTCAGCGAGATATATGGAATGGATTCAAAATTCAGGCAAGTGAATGAAAAGCTTGACCACCTCAAGCTCCTTCTCGCAAGGGAGGAACAGACACCTCAACAGAAAGAGAAAAAAGATAGGGTTTCGTATATCTAACCATGGACTATCTTGAATATTACGGCCTGAAAGAGCACCCCTTTACCAACGTGGTGGACAATAAGTTTTACTACGGGAGCCCTCAGTACAGAGACGCTCTCACAAAGCTCAAATACGCGATAGACACCAAAAAGGGCCTTGCGGTGGTAGTTGGTGAGATTGGCGCGGGCAAGACTACCCTCGCAAGGAAACTTCTTGAAGAACTCGATGAGAATCGTTACGAGGCGACTCTCCTAGTCATTATTCACTCATCGGTGAGCTCAGAATGGCTTCTCAAAAAATTTGCAATTCAGCTTGGTGTCGCGGACGTAAAAGAGGATAACAAAGTTGAGATGCTCGGCCAGATCTACAGGAGGCTGTTGGAAATCAATCAGAGCGGCAGAACCGCGGTTCTGCTCATGGATGAGGTGCAGATGCTCAAGTCCAGGGAGATAATGGAGGAGTTCAGGGGCCTCCTTAATATGGAAATGCCTGGAGGGAAAATGCTCAACCTCATCTTCTTCGGACTTTCTGACCTGGAAGAGGTCCTTGCGTTGGATGAGCCCCTGAAACAGAGGGTGGCAATGAAGATCGCCCTCAAGCCTTTTTCTGCTGAGGACACAAGGGAGTATATGAAACACAGATTGAGGATCGCGGGATGTGCCGGCGACATCTTCACCGATAAAGCCATAACCGAGGTGTATCGTTACTCCACAGGGGTTCCGAGGTTGATAAACACTATCTGTGACAATGCCCTTCTTGAGGGATATCTCTTCAAGACAAAGACCCTGGACGAGGCGGTCATCAGGGCGGTGGCC
>DASPUA010000284.1:0-3856 GCA_035623135.1 Thermodesulfovibrionales bacterium
GAGCATCATTCCCCAATGGATTGCTTCCGAGAGCACGCTCATATTCCACCGGTCTCCTTCGTAACTCCCCTCTATCGATGCGAGAACCCAGTATAAGTGGTCTTCTCCCGTGCCTTTCATGTATTCATCAAAGTCGCTCATGATGAGCCGCTCAAAAACGAGGTTCGATACAAGGGCGACAACGATCACCAGGAGAAACGCGAAAAAGAGTTTAGTCCTCATCAGGTACCCCTGTGAATTTGTATCCCACTCCATAGACCGTTCTGATGAACTGTGAATCCTTTGGGTCATCCTCTATCTTCTGCCTCAGGTTCTTGATGTGGGCATCGATGGTCCGGTCATACCCCTCAAAGTCGTATCCCTGCACCATGTTGATGAGCTGGAGCCGTGTGAGCACCCTTCCCGGTTTTTCGGCGAGGGCCACCAATATCCTGAACTCGGTTGAGGTGAGAATCGTGGGGACACCCTTCTTGCTCGCCTCGTAATTTTCTGTATCCAGGGTGAGAGCGCCCCTGTTGAAACTGAGTACCTTCCTAGCCATTTTTCTCGTCCTTCTCAGGTGCGCCTTTACCCTTGCGACCAGTTCCCTTGGACTGAAGGGTTTTACCACATAATCATCAGCCCCTATGCCGAGCCCCCGTACCCTGTCTTCCTCCCCGCTCTTTGCGGTGAGCATGATAATGGGCGCATCGGACTGTTCCCGTATGATCCTGCAGAGTTCCTCCCCCTGGATATCGGGGAGCATAAGGTCGAGGATGATAAGATCAAAAGGTTCATGGATGAGGTGCAGTGCCTTTTCTCCTGTGTCGGCGACTTTTGTCTTGAACCCCTCCCTTTGGAGATACATGGTCACGATGTCAGATATCTTCTGTTCGTCTTCAATGACGAGTACTGTTTCTGGTTTCCCAGTATCCATAGTATTTTTCTCCGATCAAAAAGGTTATGGCTGCGAGGAGCACGCCACCAATCACATCCACTACATAATGATACCTGCAATACACGGTTGAAAAGATGAGGAGGACGATCACAGGAAGCGTGAGTGAGAAGAAGCCCTTCTCAAACCTGTAGGCGAGACCTGACACTACGAGCACTACGGCAGTGTGTCCGCTCGGAAAGGCGTCTCTCTTGATCCCCTCAAGTCCGTTGAGGATGCGCTGAATCGATTCCGCAACGAACAGGCCTCTCAGGTCGAATCCCTGGAGATGATTCATGGTATACCGGGGACCAAGGGCGGGGAAGAGGAGATACCCGACATAGGAAAGGTAAAAGCAGAGGAGGATGAGGAACACGGTCTTGTCGAATTCCTTTTCCCTGTTCCTGAGTTTTAGTATCACACCCAGGGAAATGGGTAGCAGGTAGTATGAGGAATACGCAAGCTGGAGTATGTCGGTAAGAAGGGGGGTATGGAGAGACTCGAGCATCACGGTGGGGTAGCCTCCGAAAAGCAGGTAGTCAATCCGGATAAGCCAGGGGTCGATATCCCTCGGATTAATATTATGCACAATGAGTTCGAGACTGTCGAAGATCACAAGAACGCATGCCACAGGGAACACAACGCTCCTGATAATATCCCTGCCCTTATTCCTGCTTATGAATGGCGCGAATCGAATCAGCAGTACCTGAATGAGAAAAAGGGCTGCATAGAGTGCGATGAGGGTGTTCGCATGGGGGACCCTGCTATGAAAATAAAGGGATACAATAGTGAGGCATAGAAGGAAAAGGAGGGTGAGAGAATCTGCCGGTCTTCCCCGGAAAAGGAAGCTCATCAGAGCTTGCCCAAAGCCCTTCTCACTGCCCGCTCCCGCTTGGACAGTCTTTTAGGATTACCGGGTCTTCGTGCCTCCTCTTCGTCATCCTCTCTCTCTGCCCAATCTTCTTCCCGGTCGTCCTGTGCCCGGGATCTGAGAAAGGGGATAAATTCCTCTGAGGCCAGAGGAGTTGACCCGAGTGACCATGCATGGGAAGCGATCTCGCGGTCCGAGCTCACCACAATCCATTCCCGCCTCTCTGTGGAGAGTATCCTTTGTATGACTGCATCGGCCTTTTCCCCCAACCGAGAATAGATGATTTTCACCCCGCCGCGTACCAATAAGCTTTCCGTACCTCCCCCTGCCTTCCATCCGTCAAATACCACCACAATGTGGTATCCCTTCCTTTTGCGGTATTCGATGAGGAGATCTACAAGCTTGTTCCTCTCGGTCTCGAGGTCCTTGTGATACACCCCGATGAGATTATATCCGTCTATGATCAGGGAAGGAATAAGCCCTCCCCCTAGGTGAAGTCTTTGATGGTGAGGATGGAATGCGCGGGGTAGCCAAGGTCCTCAATAGTCTGCCTACCGTTAAACTCACCCCTGTCCAGGAGAATGATGACCCCGATGATCTTCAGCCCAGCTTTTTTTGCCGCTTCCATAGCCTTTATGGTCGATCCGCCGGTGGTGACTACATCATCAATGATAATCACCTCATCACCCGGCATTACGTTTCCCTCGATCTGGCTCATGGTCCCGTGGCCCTTCGGCTCTTTTCTGATGACCAGCGCCTCCATGGGTTCGTTCCTGAGATACGACGTATAGGCTGTTGCAGTAGCGATGGGGTCAGCACCCATCGTGAGGCCGCCTATTGCCCTGGGTTTTAGCCCCAGTTCCCTGATCTTCTCAAAGACGAGGTTGCCGACGAGAAACTGGCCCTCGGGCGAGTACGTCGTCTTCTTCAGATTGAAATAGAAAGAACTCATGTTTCCTGAGGAGAGCTTATAGATGGGGGTGTCGCTTTTCTGGAAAGAGTGCCTTTTTATGTAATCGATGAGCCGTGCTTTATTGTCCATTATGATAAAATATAGCAAATACACAAGGGAAATGGCAAAAATCCAAGGGTGATGAATGCATGGTTAAGCCTTTTTTCGTCTCTGAAGATTGATCCTGTCCTGCCCCGACCCATCTGGTTGACCCGAAAAGACTGAATGATGCATATTAGGACAGTGGGAAGCTAGGAAGAAAGAAAAGGAGCGATAGAACTACCACTAAAAGCGCTTAATGGCACAATGTGCGAGAGATTGAATTGAAAGACTTTGGGAAACCAATACCTCAAGTACTGCTGAATATCGAGGACAAGAACCGCTCGAACCTCTTTGCATGGCGTGGACAGTTCTCCCCTCAACTTATTGAGTGCATACTCAATGCATATTGCCTTCCGGACTCGGTAGTACTTGACCCCTTTGTTGGAAGCGGAACAGTTCTATATGAAGCTGCCGCCCTTGGCCTATCCGGTTTTGGATTTGAGATTAACCCCTCCGCCTGGAGCTTCAGCAAGTTATATGAGTTCGTCAACGTACCTCCCGCTGTGCGAGACGAGTTTATCTCGGAGCTGCGCACAAGGATTGAGCAGGAATTTCCCATTATCATTCTATCAGATAACCCGCTGCCTATAGGTGTGGTCGAGCAGAAGACTATCAACGTTGAGCAGTCGATCAGCGATGGCGCAAAAATCTTGTTCAATGCACTCCTTGTTACCCTCGACATCTACAACAATGAAATATCGGGCGAATTTGTTCAGAGTAAATTCAACAGCCTTGCCGAGCTGGTACGGGGACTGCCATACTCTATCAGGCAAATCAAGGCCGATTTACAGGACGCAAGGGCACTCCCGATGCAAAGCAAATCAGTTGATTTCGTAGTGACATCCCCGCCTTACATCAACGTATTCAACTACCATCAAAATTATCGAAGATCCGTTGAGGTGCTCGGGTGGGACTTGCTCCGTGTCGCTCGGTCTGAGATTGGATCGAATAGAGCCAACAGGGGAAATAGGTTCTATACTGTCGTGCAATACTGTATTGACATGGCCAATGTGATTCA
>DASPUA010000285.1:0-9007 GCA_035623135.1 Thermodesulfovibrionales bacterium
CCGATGTCCGGGGTCTTTAAGAAGGCAGGGGTTAAGCCTTATCGCATAATAAAAGAATTCAAGATGGGCGATTTGAAGGTCGGAGATTTTGTCACTGTCGGCATGTTTATTAAAGGGGACTTGGTGAAGGTCTCGGGGGTATCAAAAGGCAAGGGCTTTCAGGGGGTTATGAAAAGGCACAATTATGCAGGTGGTCCCGGCTCCCATGGCTCCATGTTTAACCGGGCACCCGGTTCTATTGGAGCGAGTTCATTCCCTTCAAGGGTATGGAAGAACAAAGGACTTCCCGGGCATATGGGCTCTGAAACCACAACGGTGAAGAACCTCAGGGTGGTGGAGGTAAGGTCTGATCAAAATATATTAATGGTGAGGGGTGCTGTTCCTGGAGCTGCAGGTACTTATATCGAGATCAGGAAGGAAGAGTGAGATGCCAGAGATAGAATTAAAAGACACACACAATAAAGGAAAGGGGAAGATTACCCTTCCTGATGAGATTTTCGGTCTTCAGGGCAGGAGGGATATTCTCCATTCATCGGTGGTTAACTACCTCGCAAACCAAAGGCAGGGAACCCATGCAACCAAGACAAAGGGTTTGGTGAGCGGTGGTGGTAAAAAACCTTGGAAGCAGAAGCATACGGGAAGGGCAAGGGCAGGAAGCAACCGCTCCCCTCTCTGGAGAGGAGGAGGTACTGTATTCGGGCCTCAGCCCAGGGACTATTCTTACAGATTGCCAAGAAACATCAAAAGAAAGGCTTTGGGGGAGGCGCTGTCAGCCAAGCTTTCTGGCGGCGAAGTAACTGTAGTGGAGAGTATTGCTGTGGAAAAGCCGAGGACCAAAGAGATGGTCAAAATTCTCAAGAACCTAGATCTCGAAGGAAGGCGTGTGTTAATCGTGCTTCCTGAAAAGGAACATGCGATTATTCTCTCTTCAAGGAATATCCCGGGGGTGAAGGTCACAAGAGCAATGGACCTTAATCCTTATGAGATTCTCACCCATGAGAAGGTTCTCATCACGAAAAACGCCCTTGAAGCCCTGTCGGAAGGATTACTGCAATGAAGAATATCCATACCATTATCAAGAAGCCCCTCTTCACAGAAAAGGGTGCAAGATTGAAAGAGGCTGAGAACAAGGTCCTTGTGGAAGTTGCAAGGGATGCGAACAAGTTGGACATCAAGAAAGCAATTGAGGAGATATTTAAGGTCAAGGTTGAAAAGGTGGCAACAGTGAACACCGAGGGAAAATGGAAGAGATACGGTAGATCAATCGGGAAGAGACCTGACAGGAAAAAGGCAATTGTGACAATTAAGAAGGGTGAAAAACTCGATTTCATTGAGGGTGCATAATGAGTGTAAAAAAATTTAATCCAACATCTCCCGGGAGAAGATTCCAGACAGTGCATGATTTCGAAGAAATCACCACCGATAAGCCTTACGAGCCGCTTTTAAAGGCAATAAAGAAGACCGGAGGCAGGAATAACTCCGGATGTGTCACCTCCTGGCAGAAAGGCGGAGGCAATAAGAGGCGTTACAGGGTGATAGATTTCAAAAGGGACAAGCATGGGGTGCCTGCCGTGGTCGAGACGGTAGAATACGACCCTAACAGGTCTTCACGGATCGCTCTCCTTAAATACAGGGATGGGGAGAGAAGGTATATTATTGCCCCCTCGGGGCTGAATGTGGGGGAGCAGGTCATCTCTGGTCGGGGTGTGGAAATCAAGACAGGCAATGCCCTGCCGCTCACAGAGATACCCCTTGGTACATTTGTCCATAATATAGAATTGCAGCCAGGCGCTGGTGCAAAGCTTGTCCGCAGTGCCGGCATGGCTGCCCAGCTTATCGCAAAAGCAGAAGGTTACAGTCAGGTGAAGCTCTCCTCAGGAGAAGTCCGGCTTGTTCCTACGTTATGCATGGCAACTATAGGCCAGGTGAGCAACCCTGAGCATGAGAATATCTCCCGAGGGAAGGCGGGGAGGACCCGCTGGCTGGGGAAGAGGCCCCATGTGAGGGGTGTGGCAATGAATCCGATCGATCATCCGCTGGGCGGGGGTGAAGGGAGAAGTTCCGGGGGGAGACCCCCGTGCTCACCATGGGGAAAACCTGAAGGGGTGAGAACAAGGCATAACAAGAGAACGGACAAATTTATTGTGAAGAGGCGAGGAGGTAAATAAATGCCAAGGTCCTTAAAAAAGGGTCCTTTTGTGGATGAAAAGCTGATGAAAAAGGTGCGGCAGATGATGGATTCAGGCGACAAAAAGATCATCAAGACATGGTCAAGACGGTCCACGATTATCCCTGACTTTATCGGGTTTACGTTTGCGGTACACAACGGAAAGAAGTTTATCCCCGTGTATGTTACCGAAAATATGATTGGGCATAAACTGGGTGAGTTTTCTCCCACCCGGACTTTTAAGGGCCATTCTGGATCTGCAAAGGCAGAGGCGAAGGCATAGTCATGGACGCGAAGGCTACATTACGATATGCACGGATCACCCCGCGAAAGGCAAAGCGGGTGGTTGATCTTATCAGAGGGAAAAAGGCCGGAGAGGCACTCATTGCCCTCAGATTCATGCCTTACAGGGGATCTCAGTTTATCGGAAAAATACTGAAGTCAGCCATGTCCAACGCAGAGCAGAAGAAGGCAGTGAATCCTGAAGAGATGGTGATAAGCAAGGCATTTGTGAACCAGGGACCTGTAATGAAGAGGATGGAACCGAGGGCTATGGGAAGGGCAAATGTGATACGAAAAAGATCATCCCATATCACGCTGATTTTATCAGGGGAATAAGGAGGTAAGTTTGGGCCAGAAGACGCATCCGGTAGGAAACAGGATAGGCATCACAAGGACATGGGATTCCAGGTGGTTTCTGAAGAGGGGGTATTCCGATCAGCTCATCGAGGATATAACTATACGAAAGTTAATAAAGGCGAAGCTCTTTCATGCGGGAGTGGCCCGTATTGAAATAGAGAGGATGGGGCAGAAGATCAGGGTGATTATTCATACCGCAAGGCCGGGTATCATTATCGGCAAAAAGGGTGCCGAGGTTGAGAAGCTGAGGAAGGAACTGGAAGCCGCTACCGGAAGAGAGGCTGCTATAGACATCAAGGAGATAAGAAAACCCGAAGTGGATTCCCAGCTCGTGGCGGAAAACATTGCACTACAGCTTGAAAAGAGGGTTGCCTTCCGAAGGGCCATGAAAAAAGCGGTGGCCTCTGCCCTGAGGTTCGGCGCCCTGGGAATAAAGGTGGCATGTTCAGGACGGCTTGCCGGGGCTGAAATCGCAAGGGCTGAATGGTACAGGGAGGGAAGGGTTCCCCTTCATACATTCAGGGCTGACATTGATTTTGGTTTTGCCGAGGCGAGGACAACCTACGGCCTTATAGGAATTAAAGTCTGGATATATAACGGCGATATTCTTCCTGAGGTACTCAAGTCAGGGGAAGGTCAGTTGGTTGCCTGATGACGACAGAGGAGTAAACGACAGATGTTAATGCCGAAGAAGGTCAAATTCAGGAAGATGCAAAAAGGCAGAATGGAGGGCAAGGCCTACAGGGGTTCTGAAATCTCCTTTGGTGAGTATGGACTGAAGGCGATGGAGCCGGGATGGGTTTCGTCACGCCAGATAGAGGCAGCCAGAATAGCCATCACGCGGCATGTGAAAAGGGGATGCAAGGTATGGATCAGGATATTCCCGGATAAGCCGATCACGAAAAAGCCGGCGGAGACAAGAATGGGAAAGGGGAAAGGTTCTCCTGAGTATTGGGTGGCTGTGGTGAAGTCCGGGAGGGTACTCTATGAAATGTCAGGAGTGACCGAAGATGTGGCAAAGGCTGCTTTGAGACTCGCATCACACAAACTCCCCATTTCAACAAAATTTGTAAAGAGGGAGGAGACGGTAGTATGAAACCCTCAACCCTTACAGGATTAACAGTGGATGAATTGAAGCAAAAGGAGCAGGAACTCAGACGGGAACTGTTCAATCTCAGATTCCGTCTTGCTACCGGAGAAGTGGAAAATCCCATGCGTATCCGTGCAGTGAGAAAGGATATTGCGCGGGTTCTCACCGCAATCACAGGAAAGCAACGGGGATAAAGAAGAGAGGAAGACAACAAAGATGCCGAAAAAAATGTATACAGGAAAAGTGTTAAGCAACAAAATGGATAAAACGGTCGTTGTTGCAATCACGAGGCTCTACCAGCATCCCGTGTATAAGAAGACGGTGAAGAAGGTGACAAAGTTTAAAGCCCATGACCAGGACAACAGCTGTCAAGTGGGAGACACGGTGTCCATCATTGAGACAAGGCCGCTGAGCAAAGAGAAGAAGTGGACTGTTCTGGAGATAGTGGAACGGGCGTGAGGGGTGAGATAGATGATTCAACCAAGAAGCGTACTTGAAGTAGCTGACAATTCGGGAGCAAAGAGGGTGCAGTGCATCAAGGTGATGGGCGGCTTTCACAGGAGGTATGCGAGGCTTGGTGACATCGTTGTGGTGAGTGTGAAGGAAGCGATTCCGGAGGGTAACATCAAAAAGGGAGATAAGGCAAAAGCGGTGGTGGTGAGGACAAAAAAGGAGCACAGGAGACCTGACGGATCATATATACGGTTTGACCAGAACGCGGTAGTGCTTATCAACGCGCAGAATGAGCCCTTGGGCACCAGAATTTTTGGTCCTGTTGCGAGGGAACTCAGGTGGAAGGAATTCATGAAGATTATATCATTGGCACCTGAGGTGCTTTAGTAAGGAGATACGATGGGGTTGGGGATTAAGAAGGAAGATACGGTTTTGGTAATTGCAGGGAGAGAAAAAGGCAAGAAAGGGAGGGTCCTTTCTGTCATGCCGGCGAAGTCATCGCTCATTATCGAAAAAATAAATATCATCAAAAGGCACATGAAGCCCAGCAGGAAATATGCGCAAGGAGGCATTATCGAAAAGGAAGCCCCTATCCATATGTCCAATGTCATGCTCATGTGTCCCAAGTGTAATAAATCTACTCGAATTGCCAATTTGCTCATGGAGAACGGGAAAAAGGTGAGGACGTGTAAGAAATGTAAGGAGGTCATAGACCAGTAATGGCTTCAAAACAGAAGGGAGTTACTGTTCCAAGACTTAAGGAAAAGTACAAGAAGGACGTCATGCCTGCATTGATGAAGGAGTTCTCCTACAAGAATATCATGCAGGTGCCCAAGGTCGAAAAGGTGGTACTCAACGTTGGTCTTGGTGAGGCGATTCAAAATATAAAACTCCTGGATTCTGTGCAGAAAGAGCTCTCTTTCATTGCAGGACAGAAGAGCCTGACCACAAAGGCAAAGAAATCTATCGCAGGGTTTAAGCTGAGGAAAGGAATGCCTATCGGCTGCAAGGTTACCATAAGGGGTGACAGGATGTATGAATTCCTTGACAGGTTGGTGAGCGTCGCATTGCCCCGCATCAGGGATTTCAAAGGGGTTTCCACAAGGGCCTTTGACGGAAAAGGCAATTATTCCCTTGGGATAAAGGAACAGTTCATATTCCCTGAGATTGAATATGACAAGGTGGAGATGGTACACGGAATGGATATTGCTGTCTGCACCTCTGCAAAAACTGATGCAGAGGCAAAGGCCTTGCTGAGGCTTTTAGGAATGCCCTTCAGGAAATGAGGCAATAAGATACCAAGGGCCCAAAGAGTTAGCGACTCTTGGGACAATAGAGGTGAGAATGGCTAAGAAGTGCATGATAGAAAAGGTGAAGAGGACCCCCAAATTTGAGGTGAGGGCCTATAACAGGTGCAGGGTATGCGGGAGACCGAGGGGTTTCCTCAGGCGGTTTGGCATGTGCAGAATCTGTTTTAGGGCACTTGCCCTCCGGGGACAGATTCCCGGGGTGACAAAGTCGAGCTGGTAGAGGTGGAGAGATGATAACAGATCCTATCGCAGATATGCTCACGAGGATAAGGAACGCGGCCCTTATAAAGGCAGAAAAGGTGGACGTCCCTGCTTCGAGGATGAAGCTTGAGATCGCAAAGATACTTAAAGAAGAGGGATTCATCAGGGCATATAAGATACTGAAGGACAAGAGGCAGGGAATTCTGAGGCTCACCCTCAAGTATGTGGACAACGAAAATGTAATCTCAGGGTTAAGACGGATCAGCAAACCCGGGCGCAGGGTGTATGTGGGAAGCAAGCAAATCCCAAGAGTGATGGGAGGGGTTGGTATCGCCATTCTCACTACATCGCAGGGGATATTGAGCGATAAATCATGCCGTCAGGATATTCTTGGAGGGGAAGTTATCTGTTATGTCTGGTAAGGGGAAATTAAGATGTCACGGATAGGAAAGAAACCAATAGATATTCCCAGTGGGGTAGATATTAGGTTAGAGGGCCAGACCATAAAGGTGAAGGGACCAAAGGGGGAGTTAAGCTGGGATTTCCCCAAGGAGGTCACGGTCAGCCTTGGTGGAGGAAAAGTGTCGATTGAGAGGGCTAGCGATTCCAAGATAGACAGGTCTTTGCACGGATTATCGAGAAGTCTTGTGGCGAATATGGTGAGAGGGGTCTCTCAGGGGTATCAGAGGATCCTTGAAATATCAGGAGTGGGATACAGGGCACAGGTTCAGGGAAGTAAAATTTCCCTCACTCTCGGGTATTCCCATCCTGTGGACTTTCAGCTACCGCCAGGGATTAGTGCGGCGGTGGATCAGAAGCAGACCACTGTTACCCTTTCGGGGATCGACAAGCAGCAACTGGGGCAGGTTGCAGCGAATATAAGAGCATTAAGGTCTCCTGATATCTACAAAGGGAAGGGTATCCGTTACGCCGGCGAGAGGATCAAACTCAAGGTCGGTAAAGCGGGCAAAAAGTAGGCGGGAGGGATTGAGTGAAAAGCGTTACGGAAGCGCGGATAAGAAGACATGTGAGAATAAGAAAGAAGGTCTCAGGGACTGCTGAGAGACCGAGACTTTCGGTATACAGAAGTCTGAATCACATTTATGTCCAGATTATTGATGATTCTCGGGGTAACACCCTTGTCGCAGCCTCGACCCTTGACAAGGATTTTAACGGAGAAAAGGGACACAAAGGCAATGTGAGCATGGCTAAAAAAGTTGGTCAACTCATTGCGAAAAGAGCGCTTGAAAAGGGTTTGAAAAAAGTGGTGTTTGATAGGGGTGGATATCTATATCATGGCAGGGTAAAGGCTCTTGCAGAGGGTGCGAGAGAAGCGGGACTGGAATTCTGAAGTCTTGTAGGCGTTCAGGGTGCAGTTTTGGACTGAAAGCTGACGAGCAATTACTGAAAACTGTGTAAGGAGGGAGAGTGGGAAGAATTGATCCAGAAGGACTGAACCTGAAGGACAGGGTTGTCTACATTAACAGGGTCGCAAAGGTGGTGAAGGGAGGAAGAAGGTTTTCCTTTAGCGCCCTTGTGGTGGTGGGTGATGGCGGCGGCACGGTGGGCATCGGTAAGGGAAAAGCAACCGAGGTGCCAGAGGCGATACGTAAGGCGATAGAACAGGCGAAAAAATCCCTCATCAAGTTTCCTGTCAAGGATGGAACAATTCCCCACCGGATCATTGGGAAGTTTGGTTCAGGGACCGTTATCATGAACCCTGCCGTGAAAGGTACCGGGCTTATTGCCGGGGGTGCGGTGAGGGCCATACTCGAAGTGGCAGGCATTCAGGACGTAGTTGCCAAGTCCCTAGGGGGGCATAATCCGTTCAATACAGTTAAAGCTACCATTGACGGACTCGAGAGACTTAAAGATCCTCATGTCGTCTCGAAATTGAGGAGAAAAACAGAGGAAGAGATAGAGACTCAGGAGACAAAGGAATAAGGGAATTATGAAAATACAAGAGTTGCAGCCAGCAGGAGGGAGCAGAAAAGGGAACAGGAGAGTTGGACGTGGTGTCGGATCCGGTCTCGGCAAGACCTCTGGAAAGGGGCATAAAGGGCAGAAGGCTAGGTCAGGAGGAGCAAAGGGGGCTGGATTTGAAGGGGGGCAGATGCCGCTCCAGCGGAGGCTCCCGAAGAGAGGATTTACGAACTATCCGTTTTCCAAGGAGTATGCAATTATAAACTTAAAAGACCTTGCAAGAATAGAGGATATGAATGTAGTCACACCGGAAGCGCTGTATGAAAGGGGGATAGTGAAGGATATCAAGGATGGTCTCAAAATCCTCGGTGAAGGTGAGATTGCGAAGCCACTTACGGTAAAAGCAAATGCCTTTAGTGCCGCAGCCTTGAAGAAAATAGAGGGTGCGGGTGGTAATGCAGAGGTAATCTAGTTGCGGATTCTTACAGCCTTTCAGAATATATTCAAGATAGCCGAGCTTAAGAGCAGGGTCTTATTTACCCTTGCGCTTCTTACAGTGTACCGAATCGGAGCTCATATCCCCACTCCTGGTATAAACGGAGAAGAACTGAGCAAGTTCCTCTCCGACAAGGGCGGTGCCCTCATGGGATTTTTTGATATGTTTTCGGGGGGTGCTCTCTCTAGGGTCACCATATTTGCTCTCGGGATAATGCCTTACATTAGCGCGTCCATCATTCTCCAGCTTCTCACCGTTGTTATCCCTGCCATCGGAAAACTTGCAAAAGAAGGAGAGGCGGGGAGGAAGAAGATCATCAAATATACGCGGTATGGTACTGTGGTGATAAGCGCTATTCAATCGTTTGGCATTGCAGTGGGACTCGAAAGTATGGCGCAGGGCGCCTTCATACAGAACCCGGGCTGGTCGTTCAGGTTGCTCACTATGATAACTCTCACCTCAGGTACGGCCTTTATCATGTGGCTTGGGGAACAGATCACCGAGAGGGGGATCGGGAACGGGATGTCGCTTATCATCACTGTGGGCATCGTGGATCGCCTGCCGCGGGCGATCAACCAGGCCTGGCGATTGTTTGTCGGACCCGAAAGCCAATTCAACGCTTTGCATGCGATTCTGTTGCTGGTCATGGCTGTCGCGGTAACGGCGGTGGTGGTAGCGGTCACGCAAGCGGAGCGAAAGATCCCGGTTCAGTACGCGAAACGCATGGT
>DASPUA010000286.1:0-2688 GCA_035623135.1 Thermodesulfovibrionales bacterium
CCGGTGGCAGTGTCCACTGCATTGTCCACAAACGTGAGAACTCCTTCCACAGGATGGGGCTCATCGGTCCCGATTATGGCGTTCACCTTCACCTTTTCCGTTGCCATGTACTTCTTGATTTCCGTGAGGTATTGCTCGGCGACAGAAAAGGTGACATAAATGGGTTGAATCTGGTTGATCACCACCATAGAGGTGTCTGCATTTGCCTTGATAAGGTTTCCCTCGTAGGAGATGAGGCTTCCTGTCCGGCCTGTAAGGGGAGAGTAGATATAGCAGTATTTCAACTGCAGCTGGGCATTTTCGACTGCAGCCTTGTCAGCATTCACCGTGGCTTCCAGGGCAGCAAAGTTTGTCCGTATTTGGTCAAATTGTTCCTGCGCCACATATCCTTTTTTCACGAGCTCGGAATAGCGGCGCACTTCCTCACGGGCATTTTCGAGTTGCGCGATGTCTTTTGCGAGGTTTGCTTCCGCCTGTTTCAGCGCTGCCTCGTATGGCCGGGGGTCAATGGTGAAAAGAAGGGCACCGTTGCCCACGTCCTGACCTTCCTTGAAGTGGACCCGCATGAGCACTCCGCCGATCTGTGATTTAACCCCTACAGTGGAATAGGCCTCCACATTGCCGATGGCACGAAGCTGCAGGGGGACCGTTTTTTGGATCACGGCAGCAGCGGTCACGGGAACTGCGACTTTTTTGGGTGGTTCAGCCTTTTTCCCGCAGGACACCAGAGGGAATACTACAGACACCAACAGGATGGAAAAATATACACAAGCTGTTCTCAATCGCGAAACTCTTTGATCTGACATGTGCCTCCCCGATTCTTCAGTCTTCACTCTTTGCGTTTTGTTTCTGAAATCATACCCACACATCGCCAAACTTTCATCCCCCGAGGAAGCGTGATTCAGGATTTGGTACCTGTAACCCTTCAAGTATAAGGGTGCTGCATGCCTCAGGGGAAAATAGGGCATCCGGTTCCACAAGCATGGAGAGAATGAACCCCCTCAGAGCACAGATAATAATTTTCGCGATCTCCTCCACCTTGCAGTTTCTCATCCCACCTGACGCGATCCCCTTTCTCACGATTTCTTCGATTACCCGTCTCTGCTCCCTGAAAAATTGTTTTCGCGCCTTTATCCCAAAGGTGAGCCCCTGTTCCTTTCCCAAAAGGAGGACAAGTTCCCTGTGTTTCTTCGCGTAATTGACCCGCATAGTGATAAAGGTCCTAATGGCTTGTGTCGGGTCATCAATGTCACCCAGGACCTCTCTCGTCTCTTCTGCCAGGTCATTGAGCCTGATCCTGATAAGGGTCGTATAGAGATCTTCCTTGTTCTTGAAATAGAGATAAAGACCCCCGAGGCTTATATCCGCTGCCTGTGCGATCATCCTCATGCTCGCACCCTTGTACCCATATACTGAAAATACCTTGGTGGCGGCACTCAGAATCTTCCTCTTCGACTCTTTTCCTGAACGTTTGTTCATGTGAACTAGTGTTTAGTATAGACAAGACGCCTTTAAGGTGTCAACAGACCTTCACTGACTGGCAACCGCACAACTCTCGGTAAAAGAGAACAGAACTATAGAGACAAAGTCTATACAAAATATGACCAGGGGTATTACTTCGCCAAGAAATGGTAGGGCGGTGAGAGTTGCACATGCAATTTTTTTGTGCTATGTAGTAATAAGAGCTTGGTTGTATGTGACCCTTCAGCTATGCATACAATTGAACAAGGAGGTTTGTATGATCATGAAGAAGAGGTTTTTCTCTGTCGCCGTCCCCCTTACGGCCCTTTTGTCTGTCTTGAGCACCGGCGTGCTCATAGCCCAGGATAAGTATGCACTCAAGGCACCAAATGGAATATCCTTTTCCGAGATCAGGGGATACGAAACCTGGCAGGTAATTGCCCCGAGCTACAGGACCGAGAAAAAAGAGTTGAGGGTCATTCTCGGGAATCCCATAATGATACGCGCATACAAGGAAGGAATTCCCGGCAATGGCAAGGCTTTTCCCGAGGGGTCGACCATCGTAAAAATCGGCTGGTCAGAGAGAACGAGCGCAGCCTTCCCTGCTGCCATCGAACCAGATGTGCTGCAGAGGGTTGAATTCATTGTCAAGGATACGAAGAGATTTCCCGACACCCATGGCTGGGGATATGCGAGATTTGTCTATGATGCAAAGACAGACACATTCAGCCCGTATGGAAAAGATGCTTCCTTTGCCCAGGAATGCTACCAGTGCCACACGCTGGTGAAGGCAAAGAATTTCATATTCACAGGGTATCCCCAGAGATAGGGATGAATCCCAGGATGATGCGGGTAAAAAGACAACCGTGAAAGCGATTCGCGTTCATGAATTTGGCGTACCAGAAGTGATGAAACTTGGGGAGGTTGCGGCGCCAACCCCTGGTAATGGTCAGATCCTTGTAAAGGTTTATGCTGCAGGGGTAAATCCGGTGGACTGTTATATTCGCTCAGGACTCTATCCAAAGAAGCCCGCCTTGCCATTCACTCCGGGGATGGATGCAGCAGGAATTGTTGAGGCTGTGGGTGAAGGAGTCAAGCGTATGAAGCCCGGTGACAGGGTCTATGTGGCAGGTACGGTGAGCGGTTCGTACTCAGAGAAAACGCTCTGCGAGGCATCGAGAGTCTTCCCCCTGCCTCAGAATACATCTTTTGCTCAGGGGGCTTCAC
>DASPUA010000287.1:0-6478 GCA_035623135.1 Thermodesulfovibrionales bacterium
CCGGCGAGTGATTATCGGAAAATGTGCACTGCAAACTTCAGGGGCGGAGTCGTGGGTAACCTGACGCGTATACTTATCGGCATAAAGGCCATGGTGAGACTTGGCATGACAGACAGGCAAGATTCTTATGCGATTAAAAGAGCAGTTATGTGAAAGGAGAACTCTGCGTGCGCGGAATGCGGACAGATTGCATCAAATCGCAAGGGGGATTCAGGAAAGTGGCGGCAAGGCAGATGTATTCCCTGTCGACGTGAGACTGGAAAGCGTAAAAGAACTTGCCGACCATATTAAGACTGAAAGGATTCAGGTCGGGCCGTTACAGGTCGTCAGCAAAAGTGCTTGCTGATTCTGAGATGCCTTCTTAAACCCGCCGTGTGATGTTATACTTACTATGAAACAGTTCAGTAGGCTTTTTTCGATCTCCTTTAATTGTGTCCGGGAGGATTGAGCCATGAAAGTGGTCGTCATCGGCGCAACGGGAACAATAGGCAGGGCTGTGGTGCAGGCAATCGGGAATCGCCACGAGGTGATTCCGACCAGCTTCAGCAAATCTGCGATTACAGTTGATATCGAGAACAATACGTCCATCGCAAGGATGTTCGAGACACTTGGAAGAGTTGATGCGGTGATCAGTGCAGCCGGACTCGCGAAGTTCGGGCCGATCACCTCGCTTACCGACACAGACTTTGCACTTGGGCTTAACAGTAAACTGATGGGTCAGGTGAACCTGGTGCGCCTTGGGATCGATCATGTAAACGACAATGGTTCATTTACGCTCACAAGCGGCATATTAAGCCGCAGGCCCATGAAAGGTTCTTCTGCAATCAGTCTGGTAAATTCAGCCCTCGAGGGCTTTGTTCGCGCTGTTGCACTCGAGATGCCGCACGGCATCCGCATTAACATCGTAAGTCCCAATTGGGTGGTGGATACACTCAAGGCCCTCAAGATGGATCCGTCGATTGGAACTCCTGTTGAGGTCGTTGCGCGTGCATATGTGAAGGCCCTCGAAGGGTCCATGAGCGGCGAGGTGATCGATGCGATCAGCTAGATATTTTTAGGAAGGGAATCATATGGACCGAAAACTCACCCGAGGGACAGATATCCGCCCTGATAATGCATCCGGTATCCACTGTTTCATGGATGTTGTGGCCAAGGAAGCTGAAGAGTATGCCCTTGATCACACAACGCCTATGTCAGCGCTGCTTGAAGAGGTCGAACACTTTACCCTGACAAAGGCAGCCTATCCCAGCATGCTCACCGGGCGGGTCGAAGGCCGTTTTCTCCAGATGGTAGTTCAATTGTCCGGCGTAAGGCACATTGTGGATATAGGCACCTTCACCGGTTACTCGGCCCTTGCTATGGCTGAGGTCATACCTGATGATGGTGAACTCTTGACCATCGAGAATAATGAATCTCATGCCAAAATAGCCCAAGGGTTCTTTAACCGAAGTCCCAGCAGATCCAAAATCATTATGCGCACAGGCGAGGCGCTCGAAATCCTGAAGACCCTGCCTGATGAAAGGACAGATCTTGTCTTCATCGATGCCGATAAACGGAATTACATGGCCTATTACGAGGAGTCGATGAGGATTGTGCGGACTGGCGGCTTGATACTTGCCGATAATGCCCTCTGGTATGGCAGGATATTTGATCCAAAGGACAATGACAGCCGGGCTGTGGCGGACTTCAATGAACTGGCGAAAAAGGACATTCGGACCGAGAAATTGTTCCTCACCATCCGTGACGGGATCTATTTGATACGGAAACTGGCCTAGGTTACTAGAGCCTGTCTCTTTGCCATCTCGAGAATTCCGAACACCTTGATGTCGATGAAATTTCCTTCTGCCTCCATTCGGGACAGCCGCTCATACACCTCATCAGCCGGCACTTTTAGTACCTCTAAGTCTTCGGTCTCATCCCTTTGTCCTATCCCTCTGAATATCAATCCCCTGGCAAGGTGGACGGTCAGTATCTCCCCTGAGGAGCCGCTTGAAAGAGGTCCCTTTGCGAGGAACACCATCTCCTTCGCTTCGTACCCTGTTTCTTCCAGGAGCTCCCGCCGGGCGGCATCCTCGGGGCTTTCCCCCCTGTCGTTCAGGCCTGCCGGGAACTCGATGACATAGCTGTTGACTGGAGGCCTGAACTGTCTGATGAAGATCACTTCCCGCTCATCCGTGAGGGGAACTACTGCCACGATTCCGTCACAGTTCCTCCTTTCCACAGACTCCCATCTCCTAAAAATACCGAGGGAATCCCTGTAGGTTATCCCGACTCCCCTGAGGAATTTCCCTTCCCAGACGGTTTCTTTCTCAATAACCTCATATTTTTTCATGTCCTTCTCACAGGCCTTTCTCAATATTACAGGGTTATGATCTAAATCATAGATAACTCATACTGTCATCATACTCCAAGGGCTCGAAACGAGCAACGATATGAGATCTTTTGGGGGATGTGACTGTATTTTTTCAGGTTGGCCATTAAGAAACTTGACCCCTGCAGGTACCGAATAGATCCTTTAAAGCTCCTGATTTTCATGATAAAAAAGGGGAATATACACAACCGTATACATTCCCCTGAGTCAGCAATACATAACAGCAGGAACTTATGAATTGTTATTCATCAAGTCTATCCTGACATACCGATAAAAGCTCCTACGCTTTGGCCTTTGCGAGCCTGAAGAAATCGATGAGGAACATCACCACCCCAACGGTGAATCCCCACGCCGATACCCAGAAGACTGCGTACCAAAGCTTCATGTACTCCTGCGTCGTGAGGTAATCCATACCCAGTACTCTCTGGAAATATGCCTGAACGATCCCGGCTATTGCAAGAGAGAGCGCCATCAGCACCATAAAGGAGCACATGAACCAGAATGCCTTGATCCCGAGCGACTGTTTGAAGGTCGTCAGGCCTTTCATCTGTGGCATGACAAAATATATTAATGTGAGGTTGAGCATGGCATAAGCGCCGAAGAACGCAAAGTGCCCGTGAGATGCAGTGATCTGCGTGCCGTGTGTCCACTGGTTGATCTGCGGGAGCGTATGGGCAAAGCCCCAGACCCCAGCTCCAAAGAAGTGCATGACCGCGCAGCCAACGGCCCAATACAGGGCCACCCTGTTCGTAATCTCCGCCTTCCGTTCCCGTACCGAGCGAAGAGTGTCGATGACCATAAAAAGGATGGGAAGCGGTTCAAGGGCACTGAAGATTCCTCCCCACCAGAACCAGTAGTTCGGCGTACCGATCCAGTAGTAGTGATGACCTGTGCCCACGATGCCGGTAAATAGCACAAGCCCGATCTCGACATACAGCCACTTCTCGACCAGTGCCCGGTCAACGCCTGTAAGCTTCATGAGCATGAACGCCATAATGGCGCCGGTGATAAGCTCCCAGGCTCCTTCCACCCAGAGGTGGATTACCCACCACCACCAAAAGTACTGGGTTGCCAGGTTCTTCATGAAGAAGACGCCGAAGAGGAACATGCCTGCAAGCATCACCAGGCCGCCCAGGAGAACGCCCTGGATAACAGTCCACTTCTTGGTCTTCATCATGGTCATGAAAATGTTGTAGAGGAAGATCAGGGCAACGACTACGATGCCGAATTTCAGGACCGTGGGCTGCTCAAGAAAAGGCATACCCCAAGACCAGCCTAATACATAGCCTGCGATAGCCGTAACGCCGATGAGTGCGAACAAAATGAGCTGGAAATTCGCAAGTTTTTTGCTGTAGATCTCGGTCTGTGCCTCTTCCGGGACGATGTAATACGTCCCACCCATGAAGCCGAAGAGGAGCCACACAACGAGAAGGTTTATGTGGATCGCCCGCGCGGTGTTGAACGGCAGGATATTCAGAAGCGGGTCAAAATCCCACACGTACTTAGCGCCCAAGATCAGGCCGAAGACGATCTGGAGCCCGAAGAGCAGTGCGGCGACAATAAAGTAGTTTAATGCGATTTTTTGTGATTCGTATTTCATCTGTCCCCTCCTTATCGCAGCCCTGCGAGATAGTGTGCAAGGTCATTAACATCTTTTTCGGAAAGTTTGGAATAGCTCGGCATGATGGACTTCGGGTTGTGCGTTTTTGGATTCTTGAGCTGCACCTCGATCCATTCCTTGTCTCGTTCCCTTCCAACCATGGAAAGATCTGGTCCGACTTTTCCACCGACACCTGCTATCGTGTGGCATGCGGAACATCCCTGTACCTTGTAGACCGCTTCGCCTGTACTTATGGAGGTCACCGCGGTTGCCACTAGGGGTTTGGGAGGCCAGTTGTTTGTATCGATGCTGTTCACCCAGTTCAGAAACGCGACCAGATCAGCGATCTCCTGGTCATTCAGATGGAGGTTCGGCATTTTTCTCGGATTAGGCCACACCTTTTCCGGGTCCTTCAGAAACCTCGTGACCCATTCATTGTCCCGGTAGCTCATGACTTTGGTTAAGTCCGGGGCATAGTATCCCCCGATCCCCAGAATTGTATGACAGTCGTTGCAATTGTACTTCTGCCATACCCACTTGCCCGCAGCAACATGGGCATCTAGTTTTGCTTCATTTGTGCGTTGTGGCATTTTCGAGATAGAATCATAGGTGAGAAAAAGAAAAATCACCGCGGAAATCACCGTTCCCCAAATAAAAATTGCCTTTCCTTGCGGTAGTGTCATAATCCCTCCTTTCTTGTTATGCGACTTTGAGCCCCCTCGGGCATTTGCTGTATCTCCAGACAGGAGTCTGGAGATTTTTGCAGCCTAATAATATCGCCTTCCTCTCCCACAATGGTCTCCATGAGGAGAATATTCTTCCTCTAGCTGCTTCAGTTTTGCCGTCATGCCGCCACAGCAGGGCACTTGCATCCCGCGACATGTCACACGCTTTATCGGCGTTGTGCCGAAGATCTCGATGAACTTCGCAAGATGTGTCGTGACGGCGTCAAGCGTGGGACAGCCGATCAGTTCTTGCCTGTCAGGAATGTTCTCTATACCTCCCTCCTTTTCTGATCTTAATTGTACGAAAATATAACTGAAAAACCTATGATGTACGTCATACTCGATCTGGATGAAAATTAAAGAGAGACAGACCACATGGAAGAAGGACTACAACAAAGGACCCGCTATTTAGAGGGATATCTTATTTACCTTAATCATCTCATATAAGAATCTAAATGGATTTCTGGTCGTAGTCCACGGTATTGATCGATCCTAAAACCCAGTGGCAAAAGGAAGAAGGGGAATCGTCGCGAACTGACAGAAAATCATCTTGCTTTCGGAAATCGGCACCCGTTGTCCGGGTTGAGCCGTTGGTTACCCACTGGGTTCAGCAGAAAGGTTTCTGGTTCTCTTTTCCTTCCTCCTTTCTAGGGCTTCACTTGGCACGACGATTTCGGTTACCTGTTGAGCGGGATGTAACGATTTTTCCGTGCGGGTTGGTGTTTTGGGAGTGTTTAGGACGGAACCGAAAACCTTATCGAAGCCTGGTTGAGCAGGGCATTATGTTCCTTAATTTTCTGGAACAAACCGGGTATAATGTTCTCATGGGTAAATGGTCTTTAGGGATCGTTCTCCTCATCGCAGCGCTCTTGAGCCTTCCTTTCCTGTCTTCTGCAACGACCGAGTATGCCAGACAGACAGGAAAGCAGTGCAGCGAATGTCATATTGACGCCATTGGCGGTGGGCCCCTTACCCTGGCCGGCCAGCAGTTTCTTGCAGACATGAAAGAGAAAGGGCTCTACAGGCCACTGTCAACCATGCAAAAGATTGTGCGGTTCTGGATAGGTTACGTCCATCTGCTCACCGCTATTGTCTGGTTCGGAACAATCTTCTATGTGCATATCCTCCTGAAACCTGCATACGCTGCCAAGGGGCTCCCCAAAGGTGAGCTTTTTCTGGGCTGGATCTCTATAGCAGTCCTTGCCATTACAGGAACACTCCTCACCATTGCGAGGATCCCTGCATGGAAGGTCCTCTTCACTACACGCTTTGGCATACTCCTGAGCATTAAAATAGTGCTCTTCTTCATCATGGCAGCCACCGCCTTCGTGGTGACATTTATCATTGGACCCAAACTGAGGAGGAAGTTAAAGACCCGATGGGAGACCGACATCAGCCTGGGAAAGCAGGATCTTACTGCTGAAGAACTGCACAGTTTTGACGGCAGGGAGGGGAGACCTGCCTTCGTCGCTTACAATGGGAAAGTATATGACATGACAAAGTCCAAACTCTGGAAGGATGGGGCCCATGCCAGGAAACACCTTGCCGGACGCGACCTCACCGATGCGCTCAAGACCGCGCCCCATGCAGAAGATAAGATACTCTCAATGCCCGAGGTGGGAAAACTGATCGGCGCAGGCCAAAAGATACCAAGGCCCCTGCCCGAAAGGGTGTTCTATGTCCTTGCATACGTAAACCTCGGCTTTGTATTCCTCATCACTTTTATCATCGCCCTCTGGAGATGGTGGTAAAGGGGGACCTAAGATTCCTCCATTACTTTGG
>DASPUA010000288.1:0-4645 GCA_035623135.1 Thermodesulfovibrionales bacterium
CCTACCATGTTGATAGGGGCTTTAAGAGGACGGATAGTGTAGTAACCGTAATGGGGATTTGGCCTCCTGTAAATGTGGTGGATTTGTGGAGTGCAACGCCCGAAGAGCTTTCAAACTGGTACAGCCATGCGGTCTCACCACTACTAAGCATCGGCGGTCCATGCTGGATAAGCCAGATGGAGCAACCTCACATCATAGGATTGGGTCCAGAACATGCAGAAATCTATGCAAAGGCTGGCTGGACAAAGGATCAAATCAAGAAAGCCATCTGGGAAAAAACTCGAATTCCCTTTTCTTCCTGGGCCAGGGCGTGTCCTAATCAGACTGCCTTTAAAGAAAAATTTGGTGAGGTTACACCTGATACACTTGTCCCCATCACGCTCAAGCCAGAATATTTGCAGATCGTGGTCGCAGGCGGAAAAGGACAGCATTCTCACTATTTTGCCCCATTTCCGAGTAGCAGCCCGGTAAGCAAGGTTATAACAAAATAGATGCTCCCGGGTTTTACGTGCATTCGTGAGGGTTGTGTGTAGTTTATGCTGGATTCTAACGTATTTCAGGAGCGCTCTCCGACCTTGGATGATAGAAAAAATTCGCTGCACCAGGTTATCCTTGGTCAGAAAGGCATTGGCTGTGGTATTTCGAAAGTCCTGGTCTCTGCATTCAACGATAAATTTGATAACAATGGTATCCGGTGGATTCATGCGTAGCGCTCTGGTTAAATCGCCTCCCCTCATTGAGGGCTTGCGACAGTTGACGATGAATATATCGTACGAATGAATCTTAGCTGCTTTTATCGCAGATGTGCCGTCCTCGCAGGTATCCACCGCCTTATACCCTTCGGTGAGAGCAGGGGCACCGTCACGATGGTAACATGCGGCACGAATACAACGGCAAACAAGACACAGCACCGGTCCAGCGTGATGTCAAAGAAAGAGTACCACGAATTAAACTGGGAAGAACGGCAACCAGAAAAATTCCGGCTTCCTTTTTTTGGGAAAATGGAAATAAGTGCTGGTTTTCGTCCCTGTAAGGTAATGAAAGTTAGCATTGCAGTTCGCTATGGGAAATTGACTTCGCACCTTTCAACTCGTAATCGATAAATTTTTTCAGTGTCTCCGTTGCATGTTTGCAGAAAGGGAGTTTCATATAATATTAGCGGAGGTGCAGCTTTCATTTTGGTATGTGCAATGATTTTAATAAATAATAACTCGCGAAGTCCATTTAATACATTCATCTTTTACGTATCTGCGAACATTGCATCCCCCAGGACGAGGTAATCGTCATGTCCATCCGCAGAATGGCTCCAACGAACATCGACGAGTACATCGCGGCGTCCCCCTCTGAGGTGCAGCCGATCCTCAGGAGGATCCGACGGACCATCAGGAACGCAGCACCCGGGGCACAGGAACTCATCAGTTACCGCATGCCTGCGTTCAGGATAAACGGCATCTTGTTTTACTTCGCAGCGTTCAAGAAGCACATCGGTCTCTATCCGCCGGTGTCCGGCGATGCGAAGCTCGAAAAAGCACTAATGCCCTATAAAGGCCCAAAAGGCAATCTCAAGTTCCCGCTCGATCAAGCTATCCCTTACTCCCTTATCAAGAGAGTAGTGCTCTTCAGGGTCAAGCAGGCGTCTACACATACGGTGAGAAGAATGAATCACTAGGGAGCACGGACAGGCCTGACACCGGGTCAACCGGACTCGCTCGCTCCGCCCTCTCGCCTATTAACCCGGACGTTCTCTTATAAATTACAAACGGTACTCTTTCCCCCTGTCTATATAATGGCATTGCAGAGCAGTAGGAATTAACGCCCTATGGCAGGTAATGAGTCTCAATAACCTGCCCTGTTGCAAATCGATTATCCTGGAGCACTTGCACATCGCCTCTTGTAGATCACGATCATCCGGCGGACGCATATTTGTGATATAGTAATCACTAAGAAATCCATTATGGTTCTTTCTTGGAGGGTGACTCGATGAACGCGAAGACATTCAACACCTTCAGAATCAAGCATCGTGTATGGAAGAGTAGGCTCAAGGATTTTTTGGAGGGGAAAGGCGGACTTACCGAAGAGCAGGCCATCTCACACAAGGACTGCAGCCTGGGCAAGTGGATGTACTCCGGGGGGCTGCAAAATTACAGTACCATCCCGGAGATGAAGAGCCTGGAGCAGGTACATATCAGACTGCATGAGACCGTAAAGAACATCGTGACGCTCAAAAACACGGGCAAGACTGCGGAAGCCGAGGCCGAGTACTTGAAGATCGGGCCGATGTCGGATGAGATCATTGATCTTCTTACGGCGATCGAAAAGAAGGTCGTTATTATGCCGTGACATAATATCCTCTTGTACGATACGGGCTACGGCTTAACTGCTGCCCCTGTTATACCTCAAGCTGATTTTCATAGAAATAGCACCTGACCTCGATTGCATGGTTGTGGGTGAATCAGACATTCATATAATAATAGTGAAGGCTATGATTATATCATGTGACGGTGCATTTGAGTGACGATAGGAGTAGGAAAGAGATCTCTGCATCAGAGCAGACCGGGAGATGCGGGACACGATTCCGTATCTCCTTTTTGTAAGGGTGAATTCTCAGAATGAGTATTCTGGGAACGAAGGAGGCGGGACATGAGAAAAATAATTGTTCTATCCATGATCACATTAGATGGAGTAATGCAAGCGCCGGGTGGACCTGAGGAAGATAAATCTGGCGGCTTCAAATATGGCGGTTGGGTTATGCCTTATTTTGACGAAGCTTATGGTAAGGTCATGGAAAAACAGATGAAACCTGCAGATCTTCTATTGGGCAGAAAAACATTTCAGATTTTTGCCCACTATTGGCCAGAGCATGAAAGTGTATGGCCAGGTATTAATGATGTCACAAAATACGTCATGTCCAAGACCATGAAAAAGTCAGATTGGAAAAACTCAGTTTTCCTCAAAAGCTTGGCAGATATCAAAAAGCTCAAAAATTCACAAGGTTCAGACATTCAAGTTCACGGCAGTGGTGAGCTCATTCAGCTGCTCATTAAGAATGATTTAGTGGACGAACTCTGGCTCAAAATTCACCCGTTGACTCTTGGTAAAGGAAAAAAGTTGTTTGACAATGGCACGATTCCGGCAGCATTTACCTTACGAGAGACTTCTGTTACACCAAGTGGAGTGATTATTGCCAATTACAAGCGAGCTGGAAAAGTCAAGACAGGTACTGTTGGAGCTTAAGGCGGCTAACCTGTTAATAATTCCGAGATAAGCTGAATATCAGCAGGTGTTTTAGTCATAATCAATTGTAGCGTTGATAGTTCATGTTTGCAATGCGTCAACTATGCAATGAAAAATCATCCTTTAACAGTAAACCCTTCCTGTATTGAATTTTTATGGAAGACCAACCTTCTTTTCTAGTGCTGATCCTTTAACGGAATATTTTTATAGATCCACACTCTACTGTTCATCTCTCCAAGGGATCAATCATTCAATAAGACCTATTAGAATGCCGACTGATACTAGTACCCATCCCCTGCAGTCATCCTTCCTCTGCCTATCCTATTTTCCCCTAAAGCAAATTTAAGTATTCTTATTTTCATCCCCTCCCAATGATATCATTGATCTGTTGCTGTGGAACTATGAAGAGTAGACGAGTGATAGGAGGGATCTCTTGAGATGCCCTCAGGAGTGCAGATTTTCTTAATAAAAATTTTACAGGACATCAGAAACAAGATGATGCACCATTACCATGGGAATACGGTGGATGGACACAAAATAACAAATTATGGATTGATGCGAATGACGGATATAAGAAAAACGAGATTACAGATCTGATAGTGAGATTCCGTTTAAAAAGAGGCCGGGACCGAATAGTGGCACAAGTTTTGGGGGCTAGAGCAATTCCCCCAAACTTACTTATCCCCTCAAACCTGCCACTCTCTGCAATGAAAAGGGAGATAAGAAACAAATCTGCAAATGGACACAAAATTGACAA
The DNA here is from genome assembly GCA_035623135.1 of Thermodesulfovibrionales bacterium. Taxonomy (GTDB): domain Bacteria; phylum Nitrospirota; class Thermodesulfovibrionia; order Thermodesulfovibrionales; family UBA9159; genus DASPUA01. The sequence goes on from DASPUA010000288.1 coordinate 3,992, forward strand.
ATTTTTGTGTCAGTGATTAAATATATTTATATTTAGACAAGTTTATAACTATCATCAGGGTGATAGGAGACACGGCGGATCATAATCATTAGAGATCGGAGGTGGTATGCGCGGATTGTTGTGCCAGTTTAAGTTTTGAGCTTTTTGATTTGCTTGTCATGTTCATGGGGAAAGTTATTGATGGGTACTATTTGCATAGCGTGTCTAATTTTATACTGTACGTAGCGACAATGAAAGGAGGCCGTTATGAAGGAATTAAGAGAGGAAGGCATGTTATGTTCTCGACGTAGCATCTTGATGGGGTCCGCCATGCTTCTCGCGGGAGGTATCTTAGGCCGTGTCAGAAATGTCTTTGGTGAACCGAATCCTGCAATCGACAAGGCACCCCCACTGCCATGGAAGTGGGTGAAATTGGACCCTCTGGAGGCAGGGAGACGGGCATATCGCGCCTATCTGAGCGAAGGAGGTTGAGGGAATGGCGCCTGGCTGGGGGTCCTCAGCCTCTTAAGGGAAAAAGTAGGATATCCTTGGACAACACTGCCGGATTACATGTTCGCCCATGCTGCGGCGGGGTACGGAGGGCAGGGCACGCTGTGCGGAGCACTGGGTGTTTGCAGTGCTTTCATCAATCTGGTCGAATTCGACAAAGAGAAA
>DASPUA010000289.1:0-2686 GCA_035623135.1 Thermodesulfovibrionales bacterium
TGCTTTGATATCCTCCATGTGGGACATGTGAGATATGTGAGGAATGCAAGGGAACTGGGCGATGTCCTCCTCGTGGCACTCAATACAGATCATTCCGTATCGCGGATAAAACCCGGAAGGCCTGTGATTCCCGAGGAACAGAGGGCAGAAATGGTTGCCAGCCTTGAGATGGTTGATTATGTTACTCTGTTTAATGAGGATACCCCCTATGAATTGATCAAGCTGCTGGGGCCTGATGTGCTGGTGAAGGGTGGTGACTGGAAGAGGGAAGAGATTGTGGGTTCGGATATTGTTCCTGAGACGTACAGCCTTCCTTACATCAAGGGTGTATCAACCTCGGAGATAATAGAAAAGATCAAGAAACTTTAAGTCCGGTTTCTCACCTCCTTAGTGTGCATGCCATGCATTCAAGTCAGGTCCTAGTTGAGTCATGATGATCTATCAAGAGCCCTTCCAAGGAAGTTATAAGAGCCGGTCCTCACAAGGCTGCCTGATCGTCTGTATGCGACTGGAAGGGTTGTATGGCGAAAAGCCAAAATCCTTGGTCATCCTTTTTCGGATGGCTCTGGGTTATGAGAGATACGATGATTGCAGTTTCTGATATTAAGAGGTTCTTTGCTTTTCCGCGAGGAACCACACACATATCCAATCTTGCGGGTTCTTCTGCGGCCCTTTTTTTGAGTCTCAGGGAAGAACCATTTCTTGCGGTTGAACGAACCGAAGAATCGGCCATAAAGCTTTACGAGGACATCCGGTTTTTCCTTATGGTCATGAGATACCCTCAGGAAACGCTCCATTACCTTCCTGAACCAAACGGCATTGAATCCTTGGGCAAGAGGACTGAAGTCCTGTATGGCATTAAGGAAGGAGATTCCCTTGTTACTTCAGTAAAAGGTATGGGTTCACCGATATGGAGGCCTGAGGATTTGAAAAGGGAAGCCCTGGTTCTCAGACCAGGGCAGGAAGCGGAAAGGGAGACCATCGCAGGGTGTCTGAGGAGTCTCGGATATAAGAGGGTCTCCATTGTAATGGAGAAAGGTGAATTTAGCACAAAGGGGTGGCTCCTGGACATTTTTCCTTCCACCACGGAGTACCCCGTGAGGGTAGAATTCTTTGGAGATGAGATTGAACAGATAAAATCATTTGATATTGATTCCCAGAGATCCATGAGTACGATCGAGCGTGTCACCATCATGCCCATTACAGAACCTTCCGGTGATACAACAATGCAATCCCTTGTCAATGGTATGCCAATTTTGGTGGATCTGCTTCCCTCAGAGTCTTCGTTCTCTTTTCTTCTTACTGAGCACACAGTCTCGCTCTCACGGTTCGACGTAAAGGGTGAAGGATACGATGCGGGGATGCGCACTATCCGGGGACTTGGTATCTACCCGGAAGAGAGGAAATCCATCGTGGACGTCGCGGAGGAGGTTGACGTGCTCCGGAAGAACCACCACATAGTCATCGTATCCCCTTCTGAGGCACAGGCCGACAGGGTAAAAGAGGTCCTCTTCGAGGGAGGGGTGGTGGCACCGGTGATCAGCGCAGAAGACCTCATGAACTATGGAGGCTCTGTCGCAATCACCCGGGGTAAGCTTTCATCAGGTTTTTTCATGCCGGGTCTCCTCATCCTTACCGAGAGGGAGATATTTGGTGAAAGGCCCCCTTACAGGCCACTGAAGCAGTCCAAGGTTTCAAAATTACTCGCCTCAATGGATGACATCTCTCCCGGCGATTTAGTGGTCCACCCTGATCACGGCATAGGGAGATTTCTCGCTGTCCAGAAGGAGAAGACGGGCGATTTCGAACATGATCTCATTGTCCTTGAATATGCGGGGAATGATCGGCTCTATATACCCCTTTATAACATCGACAGGCTAAAAAAATATAATGCCGAGGAGGGAGCCACCCCCCTCCTTGACAGATTAGGGGGAAAGACCTGGCAGAGGAGAAAGGAGAGGGTAAAGAAGGCGGTCAAGGAAATGGCAGAAAAACTCCTCAAGCTGTACGCGGAAAGGGCAGTGGCGAAGAGTTTTTCCTTCAGTGCTGATACAGAGCTCCACAGGGAGTTTTACGGGTTTTTCCCGTACGAGGAGACCCCTGACCAGGTGAGGGCAGCAGAGGAGATCGGGAAGGACATGGAGTCGGAGAGGCCCATGGACAGGCTGTTATGCGGGGATGTGGGATACGGGAAGACCGAGGTGGCCATGAGGGCCGCATTCAAAGCGGTGTATGACGGAAAGCAGGTTGCGGTTCTTGTTCCCACCACCATCCTCTGTGAACAGCACTACCATACATTTATGGGGAGATTTTCCGCGTTCCCTGTGAAAATAGACTGCATAAGCAGATTCAAAACGAAAAGGGAACGTGATGCCACCCTGCATGCAGTTGCGAGGGGGGAGGTCGACATCATTGTGGGAACCCATAGTCTTCTGAGAAAGGGGATCTCCTTCTCCAACCTCGGTCTCCTTGTTATTGATGAGGAGCACAGGTTTGGTGTGGGGCAGAAGGAGCGGATCAAGGAGCTGAAACAAGGGGTCGACATCCTGAGCATGACCGCGACCCCGATACCAAGGACACTTCACATGGCAATTTCGGGGATCAGGGCAATGAGCGTGATCGAGACCCCCCCTGAGGAGAGGCTTGCGGCAAGGAGCACGGTATCCGTATTTGACGCAGGTCTGGT
>DASPUA010000290.1:0-5852 GCA_035623135.1 Thermodesulfovibrionales bacterium
ATAAGGGAGACGCTCATGATGCTGCTTATGCGATCAGCAAAGTCTCTTCCCTTCGAGACCACCTTGTCCCTCAGATCCCGGTCGGTAATTATTCCTGAAGGAACACCGTAAGAATCGAGAAGAACGAGCGAGCTTATCCTGTTGCTGGTCATTATCTCGGCAGCCTCTCTGATCGAGATGTCCTGCAAGGCCGTTATGACTTTTTTTGTGACGATCTCCCCTATCTGGGTAGTAAAAAGTAGCCTGTCTCCGCTTCCATACAGCAAGCTCTTCTTATGCATCACCTTGTATGTTCTGTCTATATATTTATCAAGGTATGATGAAAGAAAAAATTCTGCGAAGGAGGGATAGGTCACCAACAGCTTGAATATGACGTCTCTGTTGATGAGATAGCACGTAGTGTCTTCAGTCGCTACGACGTTTGCCCTTGATTTATCATGGCTCACAAGGGAGAGAAAGCCGAAGGAGCCTCCTTCCCCCCTGGAATCGATGACGACCTCCTCATCCTTGCTCGACTTAATGAAGACCTTTACCTCTCCCTTTTTGACTAACCTCAGGTATTCGCTGGCAAGCCCCTCCTGACTTAGAATCAAAGATCCCTTAGGATAAAATTCCATCGAAACACCCTTGGATATCTCTTGTATCGTGGCATCATCAAGCTCCTGAAATGGTGCAAGGCCCCTCAGAAATTGGATGACCTCTTTGGTACCCTCTGGATTCGCTCTACTCGGTTCCATTAATGGCATTGCGTTGGTCGACCTATAGTGCAAAGGGTATGCCTATACGTGAACGTGCATTTAATTGGGCGTAACTCAACGCAAATAAAGCATTTAAAAATGAAATGAGATTGTAATTCCTCAACTCTTGGGTTTAGGCGGAAGGAGAGTATGTTACTATTTGTACCATTTGTGAGCAAACACTGAAAATTTATTGCTTTTTTAGGTAGTTATATGAAGCTACTATTAAGTTACAGAATTTCACTTTAAGTGAAAAAAGGTAACATTCAATTAAACTTCTTTATTCCCCATCGTTTTCTTTTTTCCCACAATGCTTTTCTCGTTATGCCGAGCATCTCGGCCAGTTTCTGTTCTGTGTGGTCTGCCTGGTGCCTGAATATGAATTCTTTTGTATAGGCTTCAATCGAAAGGGTATTTTCGAGCGCCCTTGAGACAAAGGTACCGGCTGTCCTAATGCCTTCAGGCAAGTGTTCCGGAAATAGTGTGTTGCTTTCCGCGATAAGAATCCCTCTTTCGATTATGTTCTGCAGCTCCCTCACATTGCCAGGCCAGTCGTAATCCCTGAGAAGCTTAAACGCCTCGTCATCGATAAATTTAACCGGTTTCCCGATCTCATGAGAATATTTTCCCAGAAAATGTTTGGCGAGGATTTCGATATCCTCTTTTCTTTCCCTGAGGGGAGGCAGCGTTATTGATACCACATTGATGCGATAATATAAGTCCTCCCTAAAAAGACCCTCGCGCACTGCCTTCACGATATCTATATTGGTTGCCGCTATGAATCTTATGTCCACTCTCTTCGACTGAATACCGCCAAGGGGCCTTATCTCATGGTCGTCCATGACCCTGAGTAATTTTCCCTGAAGCTGCTGAGTGAGATCCCCTATCTCGTCAAGGAAGACCGTCCCACCGTTTGCCTCTTCAAAAAGCCCTCTCTTTAAGGCAATAGCGCCGGTGAATGCCCCCTTTACGTAACCAAACAGCTCGGATTCCAGGAGGTTCTCGGGGATAGCGCTGCAGTTTATGGGGACAAAGGGCTTATCCTGCCGCGGACTGTTGAAATGGATAGCCCTGGCCACAAGCTCCTTGCCGGTCCCGGTTTCCCCCAAGAGAAGGACATTGCTGCGAGAATTCGCGATCTTCTTCACCTCGACGATCACTGACGAAATCTCCTTGCTCTGGCCTACTATCTTTTCAAAGTCGTACCGATCCTCTATCTGCTTCTTGAGCAGCACATTTTCAGTGACAAGAGACCTCTCTCTCAGCGCGTTTCTGACGATCCTCTTGATCTCTTCGTGAATGATCGGTTTTATGACATAGTCATAGGCACCGCCCCGCAGAGCACCCACAGCGGTCTCTATGGATGCATACGCGGTCATTATAATGATGATCTGATCAGGGATTTTCTCACGGACCCTCCTTAATAGCTCAATGCCATCGACCCCCGGAAGCGTTATATCGGTAATCAGGAGGTCATAGGAAATTGTCTCGATGTTCTTGAGTGCGGCTTCGGCGCTGCTGACGGCATCTACCTCATATCCATCCTTTGAAAGCACCCTTTGCAATGATTCGGATAGGGTCGCCTCATCCTCGACTATGAGCAATCGCTCCGCCATTTCGTTGTGCTAACGGCCCCCTTGGAAACCGTCATGTCCGGGAACTGGCTCTCTCATGGCTATATATGTCTACATTATTATGAAGATTTAGGACCCATCGATTCCCGCAGGAAGGCTGATCACGAAGGTTGTCCCCTCTCCTTTCCTGCTTTTAACGCTGATGGTGCCGTTGTGCTCTCGGATTATACCATAACAAATGCTGAGGCCCAGTCCGGTGCCCCTGCCCAGTGACTTCGTCGTGTAAAACGGATCAAATATCTTGTCAAGCGCTGATTCGTCTATGCCTGCACCGGAATCCCTGAACACCACCTCCACGGTGGAATCCACCTTTTTCATCGAGATACCGAGCCTTCCACCCTGCGGCATGGCATCAAGTGCGTTGATGATGAGGTTCAGAAAAACCTGCTGCATCCTGTCGGGATTGATCCTCAGCATGGGGATATCCTGCACTTCCGTAGCAAGCTGGATGTTCTTGAACCTTTTGTCGTATTTCACGAGGTTGATCGTGCGGTCCAAAACCTCCCAGACGTCTGAGGGAACCTTTTCCGCTGAGGAAATCCTCGCAAAATCTCCCAGGCTCCGCACGATCTTGACGATACGTTCGATATGCCCGCTTATGTCTCTTAACGACTCCCCCGCAAACTTCACCTCATCAGTGGATCCCATGCTCAGAGAACTGAGCTCCTGAACAAGGGAGGAGATTGAAGCAAGCGGGTTGCCAATCTCATGGGAGATGCCCGCGGTCAACTTTCCGATGCTGGCAAGCTTCGAACTCTGGAGAAGATCTTCCTCCATCTTTTTCTTTTCGGTAATGTCCTCAAGGATCACCACATGCCCGCCCGAAGGGTCTTTAAAAGGGCTCACATTTACCTTGAATGACTGCCGCGAGGAAGTCTGGGCCATGATCTCCCGCTGCTCATTCTGCATAAGCAGCTCCCTCGTAAACCATGGCAAGAGGTGTAAAATCGACCTGTTGAATGCATCCGCCCGCCTGATGCCGGTCATGGTTTCCATCTCCTTGTTCCAGTACTTCACCCTAAGGAGGGAGTCAATGGTGACGATTCCCGCAGGCGCGCTCTCAATGATGTTCTCGCTAAACTCCTTAAGGTACGCAAGGTTCCTGTTTGCCTCGGCCAGCTCCTGGCGTGAGAGGCGAAGGCTCTCGGTGATGCGTTTGACGGACTCGGACAGCTCGCCTCTCTCTTTTTCAGTAAGCACAATCTTGTCCTCAAAGATTATAGCCGCGATGGACGAGCCCAGCGCGCCCGAGAGTATTTTCTCCGCCTCATCACGCAACTCGTAGAGCTCCTTCGGGCTGAGCTCGTCTCCTCTCTTGTCTTTCCGTGTCAAGAAACCCCGGATGAAATCCCTGCCTTCAGCCCTGCCGATATACTCGGTAAGGATATCCTCAATATCGCTCACGGTATAAGAACCCCCCTGAGCAAAGTCCTTCACCTTCTCGTAGGACTCCACAAAGATGAGGGCCTGAATTTCTTCTTCCTTTGTCTGCCTCGTGAAGACAGAGAACCCGACGTAAAAGATGAGATTAATGAGCATGCTCCAGAAAAGAGAGTTCCCCCACCTCCCCAGGTCCTGTATTCCAAAGAGACTGTCAGGACCAAGCATTTTGGAGGCGGTCACCATGCCGATCAACCCCGCTTCCTTCACAATCCCAGCCCTGAGGAGCGCCGGAAGCAGCAGGGTGTAGAGCCAGACGCCAAAACCAGCCAGGAGTCCTGCAATCGCCCCTTTTCTCGTTCCCCTCTTCCAGTAAAGCCCGAGAAAGAATGCGGGCGCAAAAAGGCTCACTGCCGCAAACGACATGAGCCCTATTTCTGCCAGATTGTAAAATTCCCCTATGGAAGTGGCAAAGACGTATCCGAGGTAGACAACGCCAAATATCACAATCCTTTTAATATTAAGGATCTCTGCGGGGAACTTGGGCGCCTCATGGAAATTGATGAGTGCGGGCATAATGATGCTGTTCATCACCATAGTGCTCAAGGCAAGGGTCTCGACAATCACCATGCCCGTCGCGGCAGAAAAACCGCCGACAAACGCAAAGAGAGACAAGTATCGGCTCCCATGATTCCAGGGCAAGGTGAGCACAAAGTAATCAGCCATCTTGTCCGTGCCGCCCAGGAGGAGCCCGCCGAAGGCTATAGGCAAGACAAAAATGTTTATCAGAAAGAGATACAGCGGAAAGAGCCAGGCGGCCTTTGCAATGTGAGCCTCGTCATAATTTTCGACCACCGCCATCTGGAACTGTCGGGGCAGGAACATAATCGCCATCATCGAGAGAAAGATGAGCGCGAGCCACTCAGGGTAATCCGTCCCTGTCCCTTTTCCGAGAAAGAGCAGCACTGAGTGTTCAGAATCGCTGATCTTGCTGAAGATGTCATGAAACCCATGAAAGAGTCCATAGGTCACGAAGACCCCCACCACAATAAAGGCGAGGAGTTTCACGATGGATTCAAAGGCAATGGCAAAAACAAGTCCTCCGTGGCGCTCAGAGGAATCCAGCCGTCGCGCGCCGAAGATGATGGCAAATATCCCGAGGGTGAGGGTGATGAAAAGTCCCGCCTCCGCGCTCCCCGTTGTCTCACCCGAGATGATGGTAAAGGTGTTTATGATAGCCTTGATCTGCAGTCCCAGGTAGGGCGTGACCCCGACGACCGCCACAATGGTCACAAGGGAGGCAAGGGAAAGTGATTTGCCGTAGCGCGAGCCGATGAAATCTGACAACGTGGTGATCCTGTTCACCTTCGCAATCCTCACCACCTTCTTCAGAACCACCATCCAGAGGGCAGCCATAAGGGTCGGTCCCAGATAGATGGTGAGGAAAGAGAGTCCGGAGGTGGCCGCCTTTCCTACACTGCCGTAAAAGGTCCACGAGGTGCAATAGACCGCGAGGGAAAGTGAATAGATATAGGGGTTGTTGACAACACTCTTGCCTTTTCTCTCCATCCCCTCCGCATAGTAGGCAACGGCAAAAAGGAGCAGGAGATAGCCAAGGACAATGAGAAAGACGTTATACGGCGCAAACATCCCTACGTTTCTGAACCTTTGCTGGTGGCTTTATATGCCGAAAGTGCTATGAGCACAATGATGAGTATCCACGTGATGAAGAGGTAGGAGACCTCGGATGTATGGAAAATATCGAGAAAAGGCCAGTTCAGACTGAGCAGACCGAGGGAAAAGATAAATACCCAGATTTCTGTGTTCTTCATCCTTCACCTCTCACTCTGCTATTATACCTCAAGCCGTTGACATTTTTGTGATCTGTTTCCGTGTATTTGTGTGTAGTTGATTGCCCTTAGTATGTAATTCATTACACACTTTTTTCCCGGCGACTTAAAAAAACCTTATTTTAAGCTCTGCCGCGATATACGGAACCCTGGCACTGAAGTTGCTAACTTTAGCCCGGATGATTATGTAGAATTTGAGGGATGGCTTAACTGTAACAGATACAGAAGGAGGTTATGAATGAAAGGTCATG
>DASPUA010000291.1:0-10303 GCA_035623135.1 Thermodesulfovibrionales bacterium
GTAACCAGGTCGTCGATGAGCACGCCCGTGTATGCCTCATGTCTGCCAAGGACCAGGGGCGCCCTACCGCTGATTTTAAGGGAGGCGTTAATCCCTGCCATCAACCCTTGGGCGGCAGCCTCTTCATACCCTGAGGTCCCATTAATTTGTCCGGCAAGAAATAACCCGTGTATCAGCTTTGTCTCAAGGCTGTGCATCAGTTGGGTGGGATACACAAAATCATACTCAATGGCATAGGCAGGCCGCATGATCTCTGCCTCTTCAAGTCCCTGGATGCTCCTCACAAGCCTCACCTGCACATCATAAGGGAGGCTTGTGGATATTCCATTTGCATAGTACTCATTCGTCTCAATGCCCTCAGGCTCAAGAAAGACCTGGTGCCTCTCCTTGTCAGCGAATCTCACCACTTTGTCCTCCACAGAAGGGCAGTACCGCGGACCGATTGACTTTATTCTTCCGCTGTAAAGGGGTGAGCGGTCGAGATTATCACGTATGATCCTGTGGGTCTCGCTGTTCGTATACGTAATATAACAAGGGAGCTGCGGATTCATAATCTTCTCCGTACTGTATGAAAACGGTGGTGGTGGATCATCACCGGGCTGGGGCACTGTCTTAGAAAAATCGATGGTATGTGCATCCAGCCTTGGCGGAGTTCCGGTCTTGAGGCGGCCCATTTTCAGGCCAAGGTCCCTTAGAGAATCAGAAAGGCCAGTAGAGGGGAACTCTCCTGCTCTTCCTGAGGAGAAATGTTCAAGCCCTATGTGGATTAATCCCTTCAGGAACGTGCCGGTGGTTACGATGACCGCCTTTGTTCCATAAAAGGTTCCCAGGGTTGTGAAAACCCCTTTGACCTCCCCGTCTTCCACAACAATCTTCTCAATTGTTGCCTGTTTTATTGAGAGGTTCTCCTGGGATTCCATAGTCCTCCTCATGGAAGTTCTATAAAGCACCCTGTCTGCCTGAGCCCTCAGAGACCACACCGCAGGACCTTTGGATCTGTTAAGCATCCTGAACTGTATTCCGGCCCTGTCCGTATTTTTCGCCATTTCGCCACCGAGGGCGTCGATCTCCCGAACCAGGTGTCCCTTTGCGAGGCCGCCCATAGCGGGGTTGCAGGACATTTGTGCAATGGTATCGAGATTCATGGCGAACACGCAGGTGGTCATACCCATACGGGCGGATGCCAGTGCAGCTTCACAGCCGGCATGGCCGGCTCCGATCACGATCACGTCGTAATGAAAATCTCTTTTCATAAACCATGCTGGGAAACCATGATCGAGCGGTGGTTCTTGGAGGAAAAATTACCAAGGCTTCGGTTTCCCACCCTTAAGTTAAGTTCAGAGAACATTTTATTGATATATGTTATTCGAGGGATGAACGGTCATTATAAATTTTTCTGGAGGACTTATACCTGATGCTTCCCCAGGAGACAGACTGCGTACGCAGCAATTCCCTCTCCGCGCCCTACGAAGCCCATGCCTTCATCCGTCTTGGCCTTAATATTTATGACGCTAGGAAGGATATGCGCTCTTGAGAGCGCCTTCTTCATCGATTCAATATGTGGCGCAAGCCTTGGCCTTTCGGCGATTACCACAGAGTCGATCCATTTCACCTCAAATCCGCTCGCATCGGCGAGCTCAGAGACATACTTGAGCATCTCCACACTGGACGCATCTTTCCATGTCGGATCTGAATCGGGGAAATGCTTTCCGATATCACCGATCCCAAGGGCTCCCATAAGGGAGTCAATAATGGAGTGGCAGAGGACATCACCATCTGAATGACCCTGGAGGCCTTTTTCGAAGGGAATTTCAACACCACCGATAATAAGCCTCCTGCCCGCCACGAGTCTATGAGAATCATATCCTACGCCGATTCTCATCATCCGGTCTTTCCCCGCTCTTTCAAGAAGTGCTCTGCAAGGGGGACATCCTCAGGCGTGGTAACCTTTATGTTTGAATACGAACCCATAACAATTTTCACCTTTCCGCCGCTTCTTTCCAGAAGTGCGGCATCATCGGTGGAGTAGAATTTTTCTTCCATAGCTGCTCGGTAAGCCTTTACGAGGGTCTTTTGGATAAAGACCTGGGGCGTCTGAATTGCCCACAACGTTTCACGTTTCAATGTTCTTTTCACAATGCTGTCCGCCACCTCTTTAATGGTATCCTTCACAGGTATGCCCACAACCACGCCGTCAAAGCCTGGGATATTCCGGAGTGCAGTTCTCACAATCCCCCTGTCTATGAGAGGGCGTGCACCATCATGGATGAGAACAAGATCTCCGCTGTTTTTCATGAGCTTAAGTGCATTGTACACAGAATCCTGCCTTTCTCTTCCACCCGGAGCAATCCTCTTTACCTTTGAAAGTCCATACCGTTCGAACATCTTAATGCCTGTCTCCATGTCAGATTCTTTTAACACCGGGATGACTTCGTGAACCTCATCCATGGACTCGAATACTTCCAGTGTCCAGACGATGAGGGGCTTGCCGAGAAGCGCATGAAACGGTTTGTTAGTGTCGGGGCCGAATCTCTTTCCCAGACCGGCCCCGGGCACAATAGCAATCACTGTTTCTTTCATGGCCGTCAGGTCTGTTTTATTGCCCTGAATTCTTCCTTTTCGTACTCTTCCCTGGGCTTGGAGAATATCATCCTGCCTGCAGTTGTCTGAAGCACACTGGTCACAGAGACCTCTGCATTCTTTCCTATGAGTCTTCTCCCGTTCTCTACCACGACCATTGTCCCGTCATCCAGGTATGCGACGCCTTGGTTGTACTCTTTGCCCTCTTTAATCACAAAGACCTTTAATGCCTCACCGGGAAGAACAACAGGCTTGAGTGCATTTGCAAGTTCATTGATATTCAATACGCTCACGCCCTGGAGTTCCGCAACCTTATTGAGATTGAAATCATTTGTGATAACCTTTGCATCATGGGCCCTGGCAAGGGCAACGAGTTTTGAATCAACCTCTTTTATTTTGGGGAAATCCTCATCAGTGATCCTTACAGTAATGTGCGCCATCTTCTGAATCCTGTGGAGGATATCAAGCCCCCGCCTTCCCCGTGCCCTTTTGAGGGAATCAGGGGAATCAGCAATATGCTGAAGCTCCTGTAGGATAAACTGGGGCACCAGGAAGACCCCGTCAAGGAACCCTGCCTCGCATACATCGGCAATCCGACCGTCAATTATCACACTCGTATCAAGTATCTTGAGAAGCTCATCGGAATCCTGTCCCCTGAAGGTCCTGAAAAGACTCGAGACGGTCAGTTTTTCACCGCGTTTGACCCCCAGGAGCAGGCCGCTGTATCCCAACAGTCCGTTCAGTATAAACGAAACTACCGATACGTCAGGCACCACCCTTCTCAAAGGAAGGAGGAGCAGGTTGGCAAAGATAATTCCCACCACGAGACCTGAGAGCCCTCCCAGAATTTTTCCAAGGGAGACGGTTTTAAATGCCCTCTCCATTAAGAGCGCAAGGAGTCCGCATACGACTCCGAGGGTAATCCCTTCAATAAATGCATTATATTTCAAGCCCAGAAAATAACCTGACAAAATAAACACACCTAAGACTGCCATGCGGACAAAAAAAAGCATTTCTTCTCACCTCCTTTCTCTATGATCCCTTCATAGTTATATAAAATCTCCTCCCTCCTCTGTTGACAAACAAAAGGGTGGTATCCCCTGGTTCAATGGATGAGGTAATCTTGTTAAATTCTCCGACCCCTGCTACTTTCTTCTTGTCTATCTCCTGGATGACGTCACCCTTCTTAAGGCCTGCATCATCCGCGCTGCTTCCCTGCTCCACCTTGACTACAACTACCCCCTTCTCATTGGCACCAAGGCCGAGTTGTCGTGCAATTTCCCTTGTGAGGTCCATAACCGTAATGCCGGAAAAGGCATTTTTTTGGATATTTTCAGGAGAAGGCTCTGCGGGAGAACCTGCCGCTTCCTTTGGTAGTTCGGCAATGGTGACAGTCATTTGCAATTCCTTGCCACCTCTGAGGATCTTCAGCTTTACCTGTGAACCGACATTGCTCTGGGAGACCATATTCCGAAGGCTTCCCACGCTTTTGACTTCCTTCCCGTTGAATTCGAGAATAACGTCACCTCTCATCATGCCCGATTTCTCCGCAGGGCTTCCCTTTGATATGTCACCTACAAGGGCCCCTTTTGAGTCTTTGAGGCCGAATTTTTGCGAGAGTTCCGGGGTAACATCCTGAATCGTCACCCCAAGCCATCCCCTCACGATCTTCCCCTCTTTCATGAGCTGGTCCATCACGAGTCGGGCCATGTTGCTCGGAACCGCAAAACCTATACCCTGGTATCCGCCGCTCCTCGAAAAGATGGCCGTATTGATGCCGATGAGTTCGCCCTTAATGTTTACAAGGGGTCCTCCTGAATTGCCGGGATTGATTGCAGCGTCTGTCTGGATAAAGTCCTCATAATCGGCAATTCCCACATTCGCCCTGCCCACCGCGCTGATAATACCCATGGTGACCGTATGGCTCAGACCGAAGGGATTTCCTATGGCAAGAACAAACTCACCCACCTGCAATTTGTCAGAATCACCCCAGGGGACTGTGGGGAGATTCTCAGCAGAGATCTTTACCACTGCGATATCGGTTTTTGGATCAGAACCCACAATGTTCCCCCGAAAGCTCCTTTTGTCGAAAAGGGTGACCCTGATGTCTTCCGATTGTTCGACCACATGATTGTTAGTAATGATATATCCGTCCTTTGACACAATAACTCCCGACCCGAGGCTCTGTTCTTTCCATTTCTTGGGAAGACCGAAATCGTGAAAGGGCTTGAAGAGGTCAAAAAAAGGATCTTCAGAAAAGGGTAATGTATCTCTCCTCACCACTTTTGTGGTGGATATATTCACCACTGCAGGAGATACTGCAGTCACAATCTCGGAAAATGCCCTGCTCGTCTCCAGAATTTGGGAGGGAACTCTGGGAGCAAAGGGAGCACGAGCCGACTGAGGATATACGATTTTCCCGATGAGATAATAAGAAATTCCTCCCAAGAGAAAGCCTGTCAGGAGGATAACAATGCCCAAAAAAAACTTTTTCTTCATTCATTCATTATACTCGCCAAATTGGGGAGTTGTAAAGCAAACTTGACCAAAAAGTGCTTCATAATATATGCTAAACGCGAAAAATCTCGCGAAGCAAAGGCAGTTTCACTCAAATATTGATACCTGAGCTCATTCAGGATTTTTAGGAGGTTCTATGTTAAAACGCTATCTGCTTGCTCCAGGACCAACGCCTGTGCCGTCTGAGGCCCTGCTCGCAATGGCCATGCCAATGGTGCATCACAGGTCTCCGGATTTTCTTCCAATCCTTGATACAGCGAAAAAGGGATTACAGTGGCTCTGTCAGACAAAAAATGACGTGCTCATTCTCTGCTCCACAGGAACCGGAGGCATGGTGGGTTCTGTGAATAATTTCTTCAGTCCTGGAGACAAGGCATTGGTAATTAACGCAGGGAACTTTGGCGAGCGATGGACGAAAATCTGCAATGCCTACAAGCTTGAGGTGAATGAGATAAAGCTGGACTGGGGAAACGCAGTGAAACCTGAGGATGTGGAGAAGGCTCTGAAGAAGGACCCCTCCATGAAAGGTGTCTTTGTACAGGCATCCGAGACCTCCACAGGTGTCTACCACGATATAGAGGCCATCGCCTCTATTGTGAAAAAATATGAGGGTACTCTCCTTGTGGTGGACGCGATCTCTGCCCTTGTGGCTCATGACCTGAAAATGGACCAATGGGGGATTGATGTCTTAATTGGAGGTTCCCAAAAGGGACTTATGCTTCCTCCAGGACTTGCATTTGTGGGAATTAGTGAAAAGGCGTGGAAGTGTGCTGACAAGGCACAATGTCCCAAATTCTATTTCAATTTCAAGAAGGAGCGGGAATCCCTGTCAAAGAACCAGACAAACTTCACCTCCCCGGTCACCTTAATCATTGGACTCAATGAGTGTTTGAAACTGTTACAAAAGGAGGGGCTGGAGAATGCCTTTGAGCGCCACAAGAGGCTTGCCCATGCTACGAGAGAGGCAGTACAGGCGATAGGGCTGAAGCTTTTTTCGAGGGAATCTCACAGTAATTCCGTTACCGCCATTCAATCACCTGACGGTCTCGATGGCCAGGAAATATACAAGAATCTTCGGGTCAAGTACGGCATCACCGCTGCAGGAGGCCAGGGACAGGCAAAGGGGAAGATATTCAGGATCGCACATTTGGGGTATACGGATACTTTTGATATTATTACTGCAGTTGCTGGGGTTGAGATGGTATTGAGGTCCATGGGACATCCAGTGAAGCTCGGAACAGGGGTTGCGGTTGCACAAGAACTCTTGATGAAATGACCAGGAGGATTGATGAAAGTACTCATAAGCGATAACTTGTCCCCTCGGGGAATCGAAGTGTTAAAACAGTCGGGGCTTGAAGTGGATGTAAAGACCGGGATGAAGCCTGAAGAATTAAAGGCATGCATTGGCCAGTATCATGGGCTTATCATAAGAAGCGCGACAAAGGTTACTGCGGAGATTGTAGAGGCGGCAGCCAATCTGAAGGTAGTGGGGAGGGCCGGCTCAGGGCTTGACAATGTGGACAAGGCAGCTGCCAGCAAGAAGGGAATTGTGGTGATGAATACCCCTGGCGGAAACACCATCACGACCGCGGAACATACTATGGCCCTCATGTTCGCTCTTGCGCGTCAGGTACCCCAGGCAACGGCCTCCATGAAGCAGGGGAAATGGGAGAAGAAGCGATTCATGGGAGTTGAGCTTTTCAATAAGACTATCGGAATCGTTGGCATTGGGAATATCGGAAAACACGTTGCAAGAAGGGCGCTGGCGCTGGGAATGATAGTGATTGGCTATGACCCCTATCTCAGCGAAGAGAATGCAGAGGAAATGGGGATAGAAAAAGTGGACCTCCCGACCCTTTTCAAACGCTCCGACTTTATTACTGTCCATACACCGATCACCTCGGAAACGAAAAATCTGATAAATGCAAAGACTATCGAGCTGATGAAAGATGGGGTTAGGATCATAAACTGCGCACGGGGCGGTATTGTGAACGAGGCCGAGCTTTATGAGGCCCTCAAGAAGGGGAAGGTTGCGGGCGCTGCCCTTGATGTGTTTGAGAAAGAGCCCCCGGAGAACAATCCCCTTTTGGCCCTCGATAATGTCATATGTACCCCTCACCTTGGAGCAGCCACAGAAGAGGCACAGGAGAATGTTGCCGTAGCCATCGCTGAGCAGGTGGTCGACTATCTTGTGAATGGAGTCATAAGAAACGCCGTGAATTTTCCCTCTGTGCCCGCGGAACAGGTCCTGAGATTGAAACCATACCTGACCCTTGCAGAGAAACTTGGGGGTTTCGCCTCACAGGTATTTGAGGGAGGTGTGAGCGAGATCACGGTGGAATACCGGGGTGAGGCGTGCCAGCTCAACACCGCTCCTGTGAACATTGCGCTTCTGAAAGGGTTCCTGACACCCATCCTTGAGGAGACGGTCAATTTTGTGAATGCCCCTGTAATCACCAAGGAGAGGGGGATAGAGGTCAAGGAGATGAAGAGCCCTGATGGAGGTGATTACCATAGCATGATTACCCTCAGGGTAAAAGCGGACCGCAAGGAGCACTATCTCTCAGGTACGCTTTTGGGGAGAACTGACCCGAGGATCGTGAGGATAAACGAGTTTGTTGTGGAGATCGTGCCTGAGGGAACGATGCTCTTTATGTATAACAACGACAGACCGGGCGTGATAGGGAATATCGGCTCGTATCTCGGGAAATGTAATATCAATATCGCGAGAATGCATTTTGGAAGAGAGAGCCAGGGGGGGATGGCCATATCAGTGGTGAACATTGATTCGCCGATAAACGAGTCGCAGCTTGCAGATCTCAAGAAGATGCCAAATATCCTTTCGGTGAGGGTGGTGGAACTTTGAGATGTGAAGTATACGTATGAGGGGCTAGGCAATGGCATCAGTTGTGATCGTGGGTGCACAGTGGGGAGATGAGGGCAAGGGGAAGATCGTGGATGTCCTCACAGAAAAGGCAGATGTGGTTGCCAGATACCAGGGAGGCCATAACGCGGGCCATACCGTGGTAATCAATGATGAAAAATTTGTGCTCCATCTCATCCCTTCCGGCATATTACATAAAGATAAGCTCTGTATTATCGGAAACGGGGTTGTGATCGAGCCTTCTTCCCTCATCGATGAGATACAGGGATTGAGGGAGAAGGGTATAGAGATTGACAAGAACCTCCTCATCAGCAAGACGGCCCATCTGATCATGCCCTATCATGTCGCAATAGACAATGCACATGAGGGCGCGAAGGGTTTAAAAAAGATAGGAACTACAGGGAGAGGGATAGGGCCGGCGTATGTGGATAAAATGGGGCGTGTCGGGATACGGGTTGTGGACCTCTACTCCCCCAAAGTCTTTAGAGAGAAACTGGAGGCCAACCTCGACGAGGTAAACTATCTCATGGAGAACCGTTATAAGGCAAAGGGGTTCGGCGTTACCGAGATTTTTGAAAGGTATATGGAATACGCGAAAAAGATCTCACGCCATGTTGCGGACACCGACATTATAGTGAACGACATGGTAAAGGCTGATAAGAAAATCCTTTTTGAAGGGGCACAGGGAACCCTTCTCGATGTCGATCACGGGACATACCCCTTTGTGACTTCCTCGAGTTCTATTGCAGGCGGTGCGTGCACAGGACTCGGGGTTGGCCCCACAAGGATCTCAAGGGTCCTCGGAGTGGTGAAGGCATATACCACACGAGTGGGAGGCGGACCCTTTCCCACAGAAATCCACGACGCGGTCGGGGAGGCGCTGAGGCAAAAAGGTGGAGAATATGGTGCCACTACAGGGAGACCCAGAAGATGCGGCTGGCTCGATCTGGTGGGTCTGCGCCATGCCCTCAGGGTGAATGGGTTGACAGGACTCGCAATTACAAAACTGGATATCCTTGATGATCTGGAGAAAATCAAGGTCTGTGTTGCCTATAAGTACGGGAACCATGTCCATGAGGATATCCCCAAGGATATTTCCCTCATTGAGGGGGCTGAGCCAGTATATGAAGAGATGGAGGGGTGGAAAGAAACCACCATCGGCATCACCACATTCAAGAAGCTCCCCAAAAACGCACAACGCTATGTCAGGTACATGGAAAAGAAGCTTGGGGTGAACATAGATATGATCTCCACAGGGCAACGCAGAGGAGAGCTCATCATGCTCAACGAGCAGTTCTAAATGCGCAGAAAAAGCAATAGGGTCACGAAGCGGCTCGAAGTTACCTTCTCCTCAGGCGGTCTGCAGTTCAGGGGCATATCCAGCGACCTTTCTCCAAGCGGACTTTTTATAAGGACGCAAAATGGCCTCATGCCGGGGACCATGGTGGAAATTGAGCTATATCTGCCTCAGCACAAATTAGGGCGTCTCAAAGGGATAGTGAGGAGAACGGTGAAAACTTCCTTATCCATGGTAAAGAATGGCATGGGGGTGGAGTTGACCGAAATGGACCAGAACTATCTTGACTTTCTGAAGAGCATTCAGGGTGAAGACAAAGAACAAAAGGAAGAGACCAGCGCACAGAACAGAGAGGAAGCGGTCCATCAGCCTGAGGGCAAGGCTAATGAAACCCCTGATTCCAGAATTATCGTCTGTGTGAATTGTGAAACAAAAAACAGAATTCCCCCCGGAAGAGTTCCCCTTGGGGCGAAGTGCGGAAGATGTGGAACACTCTTATATCTCGGGGACGACGATTAGCCTCTTCCCTTTTTTCTGCAGTTTATCCCTCCACATGTCCCCTCTGCACAAATCCATCTGATGCCCTCCTCTACGCGCCGATCTGTACGCGCTGCTGGGAGTCTATGGTGCGATACTCGGGACCCTCATGTCGTGTGTGTGCTGCTCCCCTTGTCTCAGAGCACTCAACGGTGTGCGGCGATTGCCTCTCCCATCCCCCGCCTTTTTCAAGTGTCCTAAATTTTGGTCTTTATTCGGGGTCTCTCTCAGAGGCGATTCATCTCCTGAAATTCTCTGGACTGAAAAGACTCGCAAAACCATTGGGAAAATTATTGACGGAACTTCCCATTCCGACTGTGGACGGTATTGTCCCAGTACCGGTGACGAAAAGGACCCTAAGGACTCGCGGATTCAACCAGGCACTCTTGTTATCCGTAGTTCTTTCGCGACACATAAGAATACCGGTGTACATGGACATGCTGTATAAG
The DNA here is from genome assembly GCA_035623135.1 of Thermodesulfovibrionales bacterium. Lineage (GTDB taxonomy): Bacteria > Nitrospirota > Thermodesulfovibrionia > Thermodesulfovibrionales > UBA9159 > DASPUA01. The sequence continues at coordinate 10,265 of DASPUA010000291.1, forward strand.
AAAAAGGATACGCCGGCACAGATAGGACTTGGAGCAAAG
>DASPUA010000292.1:0-2945 GCA_035623135.1 Thermodesulfovibrionales bacterium
CCTTTCCCGGGGCCATATACCTCCACAGGGGGAAACAATATATGGTTCATAAACTGGACATTGAGAAGAAGAAGGTCTTTTGCAGGGAAGTGGATGTCCTTTACTATACCCAAGCACTGAGCAAGGAGGAGACGGAGATCAGGGAAGAGAAGGAGACAAAAACTCTCCAGAGGTTGATCGTGCACTGGGGAGCGCTGCGGATGACCAACAGGGTGACGGGGTATGAAAGAAAGAATATCTTTGACAGGACAAGGATTTCGAGACATGATCTGGAGATGCCTGAATATAACTTCGATTCCGAAGGACTGTGGATAGAGCTGGACAGGGGTACTCAAATCTTATTGGAGTCCCGTGGCTATGACCTTGCAGGCAGCCTTCATGCTGCAGAACATGCCTCTATTTCGTGTATGTCCTTGTTCGCATTATGTGACAAGGGTGACATAGGAGGTCTCAGCTATACGCTCTATCCGCAATTCAAGGCGCCGGCACTATTCATCTATGACGGGTTTGAAGGTGGCATCGGTCTTACAAAACGGGCCTTCGATGTCATAGAGGAGTGGTTTAAGGCAGCGCTCATGGTGATCACCGAATGCCCCTGCGAGTACGGCTGCCCCTCATGCGTCCAGGACCCCCAGTGCGGCTCAGGCAATCAGCCGCTGGACAAGGAGGGAGCGAAGTTTCTGCTCCAAAGATGGGTGCGATGAGAAAAGGAGTCTGATTGCTCCATCCCCTGTAAGTGCAGAACGTGATATAATAGTTCACTAGAAGTAATCTTTCGATCACACACAGGACGAATTCGCATGTTTGAGGCTGAACTGCCTAGAGGTTTCAGTGAAATATCTGGTTATGGCTTGTCTCATCTTAATATCCCTTCCAATCGAAGCAGGCAGTGACAGCCTCACGTCTGATCTCAGGTGTGGCCAGTACGTCATTGTACGAGGGGCCAGGCAATCCGAGGTACTGAGAAAATGCGGCGACCCGAGCAGTACTGAGAGTTGGGAGAAAGAAAGTGTCAGACGGGACTTCTATAGAGATATCCCTGTACAGTCAGACGAACAGCTATCTCAAGAGCCCCTGTTTCTAAGAGAGCAAATAAGGGTCGAGGAGTGGGAATACAATTTTGGACCCACCAGATTCCTCTACTATCTCAGATTCGAAAATGGCAAACTCATAAGAATTACGGTCGGCGACTACGGATATTATTAGAGGGAGATGGCGAAAAGTCCTCGGGGGAATTGCTGCATTGCTTTCTTCCGAAACTGTCACATATCTCACCAGCACAAGGTTTCTTTTGGCATATGATAGTCAGCGGAAATCCGAGACCAGAAGGGTACGTATAGTAATTAATAATATTGAGTGTGACTATATCGTTACTGTCGCGGTGGAATGGAAAAACGTACGTGACATTTAAAAGGGAACTCAAAAGACTGGCATTTCTGAAGGGACCTCTGACGCTTTTCACTTTTTTTAGACTCCCACATCTTACAAAACAGTGTGTAATGACCGAAACCCTTTTCCTGGTAGATCCCATCTGTTTTTTGCCTCTGTGAAGTAGGTCATTCATATTTCTTTTTCCCTCCTCTCATCTGCTTCCGTTTCCTTCATTGGTAGTGGAACAAAAATGTTCATGCTAAGACAATTATGTTTTAACTCAAATAGCCACCGTCACAATTAAGTCCTTGTTATTTTAAGTTTTCCGAAGTTGGCATGCCAGTTGCTGAAATGGATGAAATACAACTTTCTTACAGGAGGAACGAATGAGACAGATAGCGATTTACGGAAAAGGCGGAATAGGCAAGTCAACAACAACCCAGAATACAGTAGCAGCGCTGGCGGAAGCGGGATATAAATGCATGATCGTGGGATGTGATCCGAAAGCGGACGCGACACGCCTTATTTTGAATCGGAAGGCCCAGTCGACTGTTATGGATATGGCCCGCGAACGTGGCACGGTGGAAGATTTGGAGATTGACGAAGTGCTTCTCCACGGCTTCAAGGGCGTAAAATGCGCAGAGTCGGGCGGTCCTGAGCCGGGTGTTGGATGTGCGGGTCGCGGCGTTATTACCGCAATCAACTTTCTTGAGGAAAACGGCGCGTATGATGCGGAAACGGATTTTGTTTTCTATGACGTGCTTGGTGACGTGGTATGCGGTGGATTCGCAATGCCCATACGTGAAGGCAAGGCCAAGGAGATCTACATCGTTACCTCAGGAGAAATGATGGCAATGTACGCGGCCAACAATATTTCACGAGGCATTCTCAAATATGCGCAAAGCGGCGGGGTGAGGCTGGGTGGCCTTATCTGTAACAGCAGAAAAACGGACAAGGAATATGAGCTCATTTCAGAGCTTGCGAAGCGGCTGAACACCCAGATGATCCACTTTGTGCCCAGAGACAACCAAGTCCAAAGGGCTGAGCTGAGAAGAATGACGGTCATTGAATATTCTCCGGAGCATCCGCAGGCAGATGAGTACAGGGCTCTTGCAAAAAAGATGGCTGAGAACAAGAATCTTGTTATCCCTACCCCTCTGAGTATGGATGAACTGGAGGCACTTCTTATGGATTTCGGTATCCTAGAAAACGAACCTGCGGGAGTTTAAGGATACGATCGACAATCAGGAATTCATTGGTTGCTAAAGTGGAGCGATGATGAGAACTTTCTGACTGCTTACCACTCAAGGCTGGAAGCTATACAAAAGGAGGAGAGTATGAGCACCGCAATAAAAGATACGCAGAAAATGATAGAGGAAGTACTGGAATTATATCCTGAGAAGGCAAAGAAGGATAGAGCCAAGCACCTTGCGGCGAATGATCCTAGCGGGCAGTGCAGCACGTGCCAGGTAAAGTCAAATATAAAGTCCCGTCCAGGTGTGATGACCGTGAGGGGCTGCGCGTATGCAGGTGCAAAGGGAGTTGTTTGGGGTCCCGTGAAAGATCAAATAACG
>DASPUA010000293.1:0-6583 GCA_035623135.1 Thermodesulfovibrionales bacterium
TCAAGCTGAGGGACCCTGCTGAATTTGAAGGGTTCAAAACGCGCATCGAGGGTGATCCCCGGCTCAGCCTTGAAGCGAAGCGGGAGAAGATATTTTATGCTGAGCAGTCAGAGGGCATGGCCAAGTTCCTCAACATACTGGGCATAACGCTCACCATTATATTTTCCCTGGGCGCAGTCATCGGCGCCATGATCACCATGTATGCTGCGGTGGCGAACCGCGTCACAGAGATAGGCACCCTCCGTGCGCTGGGCTTCCCCAAGTCGAGCATCCTTGCCGCCTTTGTCCTGGAGTCCCTTTTTCTCGGGCTGATAGGAGGATGTGCGGGGCTCTTTTTCGCGTCCTTCATGCAGCTCATCACCATCTCGACCATGAACTGGCAGACCTTTGCCGAACTTGCCTTTGGCTTTACCCTGACCCCGGATATCGCAGGAAAGTCTTTGGCCTTTTCCCTCATTATGGGCTTTGCCGGAGGCCTGCTTCCTGCAGTGAGGGCCGCACGGATGAGCATTGTGGAGGCGCTGAGGGCGAGTTAGGGCAGATCCGGATTGAGGTGATCGAGAATGAGGAAGGACTTCTCGCAGAAGCCAACAGTTTCAAACGCTGTTAACTTTATGAGGACTTCAATCGGAACTCCTTATGTCTGCGATGCCTATGTCCAGAAATGCTTCTCTTCAATGTTTAAACCATCTCTACGCAAGTACGCGACCACGTCATCGATTAGGCATAGCTCGTCATATGCAACGGTCTGAATTTTCGAAGCTTCATTTACCTGTGGATCAATGTAGTCCGTCCTAACAGATACAGTTGAGTGATTTCTCCTGTGGTGATGCCACAGCCGATCGCCGGGGCGTCATCCGTGCCTCGTTTTCATTCATTGATATTGTCCTATTTGAGGCATAACAGTTCTTTTTGAGTATCTTATCATTTCATTTTCTCAAGGAAGGGTGTATATATTTGCTTTTAAGCTTATTCTTCCTTAACAACTCCCAATCATTACCGGTAACTTGCTTTCGACACTTGTCTCTCTTACACTCACATTGCATCATAAATCTTGGATTTGATTCTATAAGACCATAATCATAGGTTAGCTCCTCGCCTTTCTTGATATTTCTAATTGCAATAAAGTTTCCTGCATCGTCGAATCCAAGATTACCTTCACATGAGTGATTAAAATACCATTCAATAGATAGCTTATTGAAATCCATGTTTTCGGGAGGAATAAAGCCTTTAGGTGTCCCGACGCAGAAATCCATAATTTTTCTTTTTGTTTCACTGTCAAAGCGGGAACAAGCTTCCCAGGATATTTGGTGCCTAAAATCTTTCAAACTTATACCCTCGGCAACTCTCTGCCCCTTTTTAATTCGGACCACAGCAAAAACGCCGACTCCACCCTTATGAATCAGAGAAGGTCTTAATTCAATCAACAAAGTAGGATAATCTACCCGACCTTCCATTGACACTCAGCTTTCTTAAATTCATCTATTTCGTCATCAAATTGTTTTTCTATGGTTTCTATAGTTGACGCGCTGTCTCCCTTAGTGTGCCGACGCGCAATATTCATCTTCATCAATTCCTTGTATAGTAGTTCAATATCTTCATATAAGTTTACATCCTTCCACCTCCTGCGAATTTCCGGAATGGCTACCCGAGTGTAATGGAAATATCTCTCAATATAGAATCCAATAGTCTCCCAAACGAGATCGATGGTCAAAACCTTTTCCTTATAATAAGATGCTATCCTTTCAAGAAACTCCAGTACACCTTCGGTTTTATTCAAGCGTTTATCGTCGAAGTTTAAAATATCACTGCTATAATCAAAGGGCAAGACTGAACATGCCGCGCATCTCGCTTTTCTCATTTCTTTACAATTCCACTCCTTGTATAATTCAGTTAAAGTTTGCAGTTCCAATTGTTTCTTGAGCTGTGTCCCCTGCCAATAAATTACTCCAGCCGTGATAGCTGTAACGAGTGTCAACAATAACGTTGTCCATGCAGCGTAATCCACATCTGCATTTTGATGCATGTCAAAAAGTGCAGACCTAAGCAGAAATCCGATGATAAAGCCAGCAGATAAGATAATGGGAATCCAAATCATCGATATTCTTTTGGGGAAATGTCGTTTCATTCCTGGATGAGTATATCTCTTACTCTTGGCATATGATCTCCACATTTTCAATTAATAATCTACACTTTTTAAACGAATTAGGAAAGTGATATATGGCAAACAGAAAAAAGTGCGGAAGCAAGACTTCGATTGGAAACCATCGGTTTCGTTGAGATGGTCTGGGTGCGGAGTAGCAGGTGCAGCCCTGCGTGGCGAATATGTCGACTACTAACTTTTGGACACCCTCTTAGCGCGATAACGACTATTATTCCAAGGATTAGCACCAAAACGACCAGTCTTTTGATCTTTGCCATCGTACCCAGTTTTCCTTTGGTCTCATAGGGCTTTTTCAGCCCGGGACCTAATCGCTTTGCGACGTGCAAAAGCACCTAAAGATAAGTTTAACGTTTTTTCTCCTCGTATCATCATATAATAAAGGCATGTTTGTCATTGCAATTGATAATTTAGAGGAAGACAGGGAGTCCTTGGCGCGTTCCCTTGCGTCAGTACTTGACATGTCGCTATATGACGCCCTCGTCCGTTTGCGCATACCCGGGACAGGACCTTTGGTTATCTCATCCCAGAGGGACGAAGCAGCCGCAAAAGAGATCTCTGACAAACTCGAAGCTGCTGGCTTCAGAACATACATGGTTAACGAAGACGAAATCGAGTCAGACGAAAAAAGGGCCATTGTTCATAAATTCTCCCTAGCAGAAAGTGCCTTCAAGATCGAAACGAAGACGGGCAAGACGGTGACAACCGATTATAAGATTGTCTATGGGATCGTCCGAGGAATCAGAATCGCTCAAACTACAAAGACGGAGACGACAAAGGAGCGCAAGTTAGCCTTGGGCAGGGCGCTCATGACGGGCGGGCTTGTGGTCACCAAGGCATCACGAACCACCCTAGACCTGACGGCGGAGGAGCGAGAGGGATTTTTTCAGCTTTATACCGCTGGCCGACAGCCGATTCTATTCCTTGAGTCGGCCCTAATATTCGATTCCACTGGCTTGGCCCTCCAGCTAACACGCACAGCTAACTTTGCTAATCTACTTTCAGAGATGAAGCGTCGGTGCGCTGCCGCAGTTTATGACGAACGTCTTGTGAACAAGGCGGCCCAATATCAGTTACTCGGTCCCACGTTCGATCCCCCACGTCATTTCGACCTTGCTGTCACTGTTCTCGCCAGGTCTCTGCGATCGTCTCAACTGCGTAAAAACCGCCCCACAAGTGCTAGCTTTAAAGCCCCGAAATGAATTGCAGACAATCTGGGTTTCTAGCGAAACTCCACACTCATAAGGAGTTCTCTCTGGTATTGCCTTTCAGGTGGACCCTCGCCCTCGCAATCGACTCAACGCCTGTGTCAAGTGTGTAGACCTGACCCTAATTCTACTCTGAACTCGGCAGTAGGGAATGGGGTTATTTGGCGGGATTGCGGCATATCCCAAAGAAGTGTTTCAACCGATTATTGACAAGAATTACGTAATATGACATAGTAGCTACAAATATAGCTACGTGGAGGCGTATAATGAAATTTGCCAATGTCAGAGAACTAAAGAACAAGACATCGGAGATTCTGAGAAAGGCTGAGAAGGAAGCAGTGATCATTACTTCCAAGGGCAAGCCGCGTGCAATCGTCACCGCAATTTCTGAGGATGACTTTGAGGATTATCTTCTCGAAAAAAGCGGTGCACTGCAAGACATGCTCGCTGAAGCACAGGCAGAGTATCGGAGCAAAGGCGGTATCACTCTGGAGGATTACGTGTCAAAGAGGAAAAGAAAAATTGGATAAGTTTCAAATTGTTCTTTCATCCCAGGCTGCAAAAGATCTTGATACTTTCAATGATGCAATATGTAAACGCCTCACTTCTGGCATGAAGATCCTTGAAGAGAATCCGTTTCCAAGAGGAAAGCTGATTAAGAAGATAAAGGGAACTTCTTCGGATTATTACAGGCTGCGTGTAGATAAATACCGGATTTTTTATTTTATTGACGGCAATAGGATTGTTATTTTGCGCGTCCTAAGCAAAAAAGATGTCGGTAGATTTATCAGTAATTTGAACTGAATATGCTGCAATAACCGTTTCATAGGAAGCTGAGGGCTGAATGCTGATAGCTAACATTGGTGAATTGGGGATATCCGGCAGGCTTGTGACATGACTTTGGGAAGATTTCAGGATGACAAAATATTATGTGTCGCTACAGTGCCCGTCAGACCTGGCGTTGACGAGTTTTGAGAGCCTGCACTTAATTTCGCCAGGAGCAGTTCCCTCTTCAGGTCCTCGCCGATGATGACGAGCCGGCTGTGGCTAACAGGTTTGTCAAAGGGAACACAATCCAGCCTTCCTGAAGAAATGTCCAGTCTGAAAGGCCCCTCAGAGGTCTGCACCAGGGCCTTTGCCCTCACCACTCTTCCGAATGTTCCCTCCACCATGCCACTGAAAAGGTTTTTGCAGAATGAGAGTGGTTCGGTTTTTATTACATTCGCGGTGAAGGTTTCGAGATGAATGTGGGTCTCAAGCTTCCTGACAGGTGACCAGGTTCGGGAAACAGCAGGGAGTGGGCCATTGAGTGATGCGTTTATCGTGGGGAAGGTCACTCCCCGGGGATTGATAGTCTCCAGGATATGCACGATCCTGGAGGTAGTTCCTTTATCAACCAGATCTGTCTTGTTCACGAGGATGATGTCCGAGTTCACAATCTGGTCCTCAAAAAAATTCCCGAACATCTGGGATTCATGGAGTTCGAGGAATTCAGTTGCGTCGATAATGCCCACAATAGTGACCGGACTGATCTTCACGAGATCAAGGGCCTCGAGCACTGCTGAAGGGGAGGCTACACCGCTTGGTTCAATGATAAGATGCTCTGGCGCGAGGGTCTCTGTAATCTTCTGCAGGGTTGTAATAAGGTCAAACTTGAGGGTGCAACAGACGCACCCACTGGGAAGTTCTATGGACTCGATACCACTGCCGGAGAAGATTGCTCCGTCGATACCCACCTTGCCGAAGTCATTGACAAGGACGACGGTCTTTTCTCTCGTGTTCTTCGCGACCTCTTGAATAAAGGTCGTCTTCCCTGCGCCCAATAGTCCGCATACAATCGTTGTCTTCATGAACCGCCTATAGTGACTTTTTCCAGCGCCTCTTGAGCCAATTGAGCTACCGTTTTTTCCCTGCTTGCAGATATCCTCTTAAGCGCGAGTATTGCGGCATCTCCCCCTATCTTGCCGAGACTCCGTATCGCATTTTTCCGCACTACAGATGAGGTGTCGTTGGTCGCGAGTTCAAGGGCTACGACTGCCTGGACTGCCTTGAGCATTCCCAATGCCTTGGCAGCGCTCTTCCGTACCCACTCCTCAGGGTCCTCTATGAGCGCCATTAAGTGGGGTACTGCCTCTGTGGCCCCAAGTTCCCCAAGGGCGTATGCAGCGTTATTTCTCACCCCTGCGTTGGGATCTTTCAGGGCTTCTATCAGGGTTCCCGACGCCCGCTTGTCCTTAAGCTTTCCCAGACCCGCAGCTGCCTTTGCCCTGCTTAGGCCTGTGCCTTTCCTGAGGTCGTCCTCCAGTTCATCGAATCCCATTCACCCCTCCCGTTTTCGCGACGCAGCCTTAATATGTGGCGCATCTCTCACCAGTGATTACGGTGAACACATAGTTTAAGAAAATGGTATTCTTTTTGCAATGAAAGATACGCAAGGCAAGGAGGAAGAGGAATGAAAGAAAATAAGGAGAGAAACCTGAAAGAGATCGTGGCAAGGAGGATCGAGCTTTTCAAGAAAAAGCCTGAGGCAGCACTCTACAGACCGACGGTGTCCTCCACACACGTGAGTGGGCTGTACACTGAAACCAAAGTGAGGGAGCATCTCCTGAAGTCTGACTACGGTGAGGCTGCTGGCGGAACCAACCTGGCACCCAACCCCATTGAACTGCTCCTCACAGCGATTGCTGCGTGTATTGAAGCCGCGTTCTATGAGTTTGCGGTCCATGAAGGATTTACCATCAATGCACTCTCGGTAAACGTGGAAGGGACGCTGGACCTCAGGGGGCTGTTCATGATCGATAATGTGGCTGCCGGTTTCAAAGAGGTGAAATATACATTCACCATAGACACGCCGGAAGATGAAGAGAAGATACGTAAGTTTGCGGAACGGGTGATTGCCCACTGTCCTGTGGTGGACAGCCTCATCAACCCCACGAGGGTTTCTGGTGAAATTCGTGTGAAAGAATGAGAACTAAGAGGGGATACATTCTCTATGTTGGTGGGCAAAAATACCCTAAATAATTGGGGCATTTTTCCACTAGTGCAACACTTGCCGTGCTGCGAGGCTGCGTCCAGCCTCACAATATTTATGTGAGCAGGTGGCATTAATATTGCTTTTCCCGTTCCATGTTCCAAATCCTGCTGTGTACCCATAACCCCCTCCTGGTAAAGGACCTCTATGGAATTCTGAGGGACGAGGGTTTTACGGTCGAGC
>DASPUA010000294.1:0-5399 GCA_035623135.1 Thermodesulfovibrionales bacterium
TCAAGATCATGACCGTGAACTTTTCCGCCTTGTTTGTAAAGTTGAAACGCCACTTCTGCGATTTCACTGTGGAGACTCATCATTATTCTCCTCAACCCTTTCTGACAAAAAGAGTGAAGCTTCCGTCATTTAGTTTTTCTACTCCCACGACATCATGACCTTCAGCAATAATTTTTCGCGGTACATCCCTGATCGGATCTCCGTCGTCCAAAAGTATCTCGAGTAACTCTCCGCTGCTCATTTCTTTGATGATACGCTTTGTCTTCACATAATGAAGCGGGAATTGTGCCCCCCGCAGGTCCAATGTATCACCTGGCAACAGACTGTTCATGGTAATCCTCCTCTCATATATTTTTCGTTCCTCGACTCTGCTTCACGTCACTGCTAGAAATAGAGCATTCCGTCATATTCCAGGGCGTAAGAAATTAGATAACTTCCATCAACAATCTCGGTCCCCTCGATCAGGTCTTTCCGGGTAAGATTTCTGTTTATCGCCACCTGCTCACACAGTTGAAATTTGACCCCTACCTTGATGGCATCGTCAAGGCGCTGCTCAAAAGTCGGGACGCCCTGTGGCACAGTCCCTTCTTCCTTGATCTTCCCTTTTACGACCGCATCAGCTCCGTCCTGAACACAAAACACCACTGCATCGCAGCCAGAACATTGGGCAATGGTGGCAAACATGATCGCCGATTTCACTTTAGCCACGTCGCTGAGTCCTGTTGACAACTGCACGGCGAAGTTTTTCCTTTTCTTCTTAACTGTTTCGCTCATATCTCTTTTCACTAGTCCCTGAATAGTCCAGAACCATAAAGTGGATGTAACAATTGCTCATTATTCTTTAAACAGCCATGTCGAAAGGTACCTCTCCCCGGTGTCGGGAAGTATTACTACAATGAGCTTCCCCTCGCTTTCGTCCCTTTTTGCAACCTCAAGCGCTGCCCATAAGGCTGCACCAGACGAGATGCCCGCGAGTATTCCCTCTGCCTTTGCAAGCAACCTTGCCGTAATCCCTGCATTCTCGTCAAAGACCGTAATAATCTCGTCAATAATCTCCCGGTTAAGAACTTCAGGGACAAAACCTGCTCCAATGCCCTGGATCTTGTGCGGGCCTGCTGTCCCTTTTGAAAGGACAGGCGATGTCTCGGGCTCAACTGCGATCGCCTTAAATTCCTTTTTTCTCTTCTTAATCACCTCAGAGACCCCTGTGATTGTACCGCCCGTTCCGACTCCGGAAACGAGGATATCCACTTTCCCCTCCGTATCATTCCAGATTTCCTCTGCAGTAGTTTTCCTGTGAATCTCCGGGTTCGCAGGGTTCTTGAACTGCTGGGGCATGAAAGCGTTGCGCACTGAAGAGGCCAGTTCCTCGGCCTTACTCACTGCACCCTTCATTCCTTCAGACCCCGGGGTCAGGACCAATTCTGCACCGAAGATCTGGAGCAAATGTCTCCTCTCCATGCTCATGGTCTCCGGCATAGTCAAAATCAGCTTGTATCCCCTTGCCGCAGCTGCAAAAGCAAGGGCTATGCCGGTATTGCCGCTCGTCGGTTCGATAATGACCGATCCTTTATGCAGCAAACCCTGCTCTTCTGCGGCGTCAAGCATCGCAACCCCTATGCGGTCCTTCACGCTCGACAGGGGATTGAAGGTTTCGAGTTTTGCAAGCACCGTAGCCTTCCCTCCCGCCGTAATCTTGTTCAGCCGCACAAGCGGGGTATTCCCCACTGTCTCTGTAATATCATCAAAGATTCTGCTCATGACTCCTCCTCAATCGAATTTCGCATTCGCCCGCTCTGGATGATCCATGCAAAGGGAAAGCGAGTACCGTATCACTTTTTGGTATTTGTGTGATGGGGCAGTGTGCTATATATTAAGGATCTTCTACACAGCCGCTGCTACTGCGTCAGCATCGATATTGTCATGCAATTCATGTTCAAGATTGCCCTTGAGAGAGAGGTAAAGCCCCATGTGGTCTTCCTCTGTATAGTCGAAAAACAGGACTTCGCGCATAAGCGCTGAGATGGTATAGGCGAGGTCTTCCAGTTTTTCCTTCAAAGCTTCGTGTGTTCTCGCTTCAATATCATAAAGTTCAAGGATGTCGATGATATCCTCGATATCACCGGTGTTATAGGATTCGAGCAAAATCAGACCATTGTGCTGCTGTCCCCCATGTACCCTCTGCTTTGCACCTATTATCTGGTGGGTGATCCTTTCCAGACAGAGACCGTATATCTTTGCTGCTTCCATAGTGTTGCTCCTTTCATATGGGTTAAATTCTTTGAGGCATGAATTTGCAAGCCGTATGCCACATGATGCATGTTGTAAATAAAGGATTTTTCTGGAGGAATAATTTCTTATTGATTATTTTGCATACACGGCGGTAATATAATAACCAAACAACTTGGCCCAGATTGTATCTTATGGATGCATTATATGCCGCACACCGGGACAGAGAAGGTCATACTGTTTACAAGGGATGAATCCCTGAAGAGGGAGATATCCGACCTCCTCCCAAAAGGCTTCACACTTTCAATTCAGGATTCTGCAGACAAGGGAGTTGTCTTCTTTGATATCGACACCATGAAAGCCGGACGCATGAAGGGTTTGGCGGACGAACATATCGTCATTGCCATCACGAAACAGAAGAGGACAGAGCCTGTGATGGAGGCGATGACATTTGGAGCCTATGAAGTCATACACCGCCCGATTAGAGAGGCAGTCGTCATTCAGCTTCTTCAGGAACTTAAGGATTTCGGCAATGAAATAAGGAACACGATCCCTGTTACTACCCTTCCTCCCACACCCACCTGTGCCATTGTCGGGCACTCTCCCCTTGTCATGGATGTGTGCAAGAAACTTGCGCGGCTGTCCCAGGTGGATTCGCCTGTCCTTATCACCGGTGAAACAGGGACAGGAAAGGAACTCATTGCAGAATCGATTGCGCAGCTGTCGTCCCGCTTCGGAAAGCCCTTTGTGGTCGTCAACTGCGCCGCAGTTCCCGAGAACCTTCTTGAGTCAGAGCTCTTCGGGTTTGAAAAAGGTTCGTTCACAGGAGCAGTCTCCGCAAAGGAGGGCATGCTCAAGATCGCTGACGAGGGATGCGTCTTCTTTGACGAAATAGGGGAACTGCCGCTCTCGCTGCAGGGGAAACTCCTCCGTTTTCTCCAGACCCAGACCTTTTATCCCTTGGGAAGCACAAAGGAGATTCATGTCAATGTCCGGGTCATTTCTGCCACGAACAGAGATCTGTCCGGTATGGTCAGGGAAGGAAAGTTCAGGGAGGACCTCTATCACAGGTTGCGCGTTACCTCGATCCATATCCCTCCGCTGCGGGACAGGAAGAAGGATATACTCCCGCTCGTACACTTCTTCCTTAATAAATATAAAAACACTGCGCCAAGAACGATCAGGGGCATAACAAAAGAATTCCTGAGAAGATTGGTTTCCTATGACTGGCCAGGCAATATCCGCGAGCTCGAAAATACCATCCGTTCTGCCATGGCCCTGAGCAAGACGCACTATCTCACCACCCATGAGCTGAGAGAGCTCGGGAGCCATCCTGCTGCAGAGAAGGTTTCCTCTTCTGAAACCCTTGCTTCTGTATTGGTGCCCCTCATCCAAGACGCCATCGAGAAAAAGGATAAGAACCTTTATGAGAAGATCCGCAGCGAGGTGGATAAAACAGTTTTTGAGTATGTGCTATCCCGTACGAGGGAAAATCAATCAGAGGCTGCACGTATCCTCGGCATAAACCGCTTGACACTCAGGAAGAAACTCAGGGTTTAGTCTCGTCGGTAAATGAGTGGCCGAGTCCTTTGGAGTCGCCATAGCGCAAGGTTTATTTTTCGTTGCCTGGTTATGTATCTTATCCATAATGGAAAAACTAGTACTGGTAACCGCAACGAGAAATCGGAAAAAAGTTGAGGAGATAAGAAGGATACTAGAAGGTGTGGCGGTGGAGCTTCTGAGCCTCGATGACTTTCCGTGCTGCCCAGAAGTGGCAGAGGATGCGGATACCTTTAAGGGAAACGCGGTAAAGAAGGCAAGAGCCGTCGCAAACTTTACCGGCAAGCCCTCTGTTGCGGACGATTCAGGCCTTGAAGTGGATGTATTGAAAGGTGCCCCCGGTGTTCTTTCAGCACGGTATGCGGGCTCCGGGGCTGATGACAAGAAGAATCTTGAAAAGCTCCTTGCGGAGCTGCGGGGGACAGAAGAGAGTGGACGGGGAGCCCGCTTTGTATGTGTCATTGCCCTTGCATTTCCCAATGGCAGGGTGGAGACTTTTCATGGTGTATCAGAAGGTCGGATAGGCGCAGAGCCCAGAGGGTTTAATGGCTTTGGCTATGACCCTGTGTTCTATCCCAGGGGTCATCACACCACCTTTGCGGAGATGAGTGCTGATGAAAAAGATGCCCTGAGCCACAGGGGAATCGCACTCAGAAAATTGAGGGCCTATCTCTCTTCTGTAATGTGGCCGTGATTCTAGGGAACCTTGAGTTCGGATTATACAGAGCCTTCGGTCATCTGCTGGGCATCTGTCTCTCATCAAGATAATAGTTCTTTCGGACGATGTAGATTCTCACCCAAAATTGACCAATTCAGCTGGCGAGATGTTCCTTCCCGAACACCGCATAATCTATCATCTGTCAAGTGAATGTCATGACCGGCAATAAACAGATTGAAAAATTGGGCGACTTTAACAAATGACAATGTTTCAGGAGGTCTGTCAATAGATGAGTGAGCCAGAAATTCTGATGCTGTTCTCATAACTGAACCTTTCAAGCGGCAATCAATAGGACAGGTCGCCTCTTAACATTGATGTTAGCATCATAAGAATGACAAGGATCCTCTGTACTTTTTCTGTAACCCTGCTATCATTTAAAGAGAACCACTGGAAGGAAGAGGTTGTGGGATATAAGGCGATACTATTCTTGTTGACCCTAGTATTTAGTCTTTTTAACGATCTTTACGGGAAGGAGTTTCAGATGAAGATTTCAAGCACAGCCTTTGGGCACAACGGACAGATACCGAAGAAATATACCTGTGACGGCAGTGATATCAACCCACCCCTTAAGTGTGCAGAGATTCCGGCTAATGCAAGATCCCTTGCCCTCATCGTAGATGACCCAGATGCCCCAATGGGCACATGGGTACATTGGGTTGTGTGGAACATAGACCCGAAGACCGCAGAGATAAAAGAAAACGCTGTTCCGAAGGGATCAATGCAGGGCATGAACGATTTCAGGAAACATGACTACGGAGGCCCATGCCCGCCTTCCGGAAGACACCGATATTTCTTCAAGCTCTATGCACTTGATATAACGCTGAATATTGGCGTCAGTGCAGGAAAGGCTGTCCTTGAATCTGCAATGAAAGGACATATTCTTGCAGAAGCA
>DASPUA010000295.1:0-7818 GCA_035623135.1 Thermodesulfovibrionales bacterium
CGAATATGCCTTCCTTTGGCATCACACAGTCCCCTGCCTGATAGAATATGGCACACCGTGTATGGCATTTTTTCCCGATCTGGCTCACCTCCACCTGGATACCCTCTCCAATGGTTAAACGTGTTCCCACGGGAAGGGACACCAGGTCCATTCCCTGCGTGGTGATGTTTTCTGCAAAATCTCCCGGGTTCACCTCAAGACCCATGCCCCGCATCTTTTCGATGCTTTCAAGGGCAAGGAGGCTCACCTGTCGGTGCCACGCAGAAGAGGCGTGGGCATCCCCCTCGATACCGTAGGCGGTCCTCAGCATTACCTCAGGTACCGGCCTTTTCCTCACACCCTTCTCTGCACTAATATTGAGGGAGACAACCCTTCCTGCCACCCACTAAAGTAACACAAAGCAATTAGCAGTAACAAGACAATCAAGATATTACTTCGGAAATCACTCCCCCTCCCAGCACCGTGTTTCCCTGGTAAAAGACCGCACTCTGGCCCGGTGCAGGTGCCCACTGGGGTTCATCATACACCACGTGCACCCTTCTGTCAGGCATGAGGGAGAGGGTCGCGGCTTCGTCCTTCATCATGGAACGGACCTTCACAGAAGCCCGTATGCACAAAAGAGAGGAATTTGCTACGGATCCCGGTTTTGCGGCACTTCCGCACCTTAGCAATTCTGCACTTTCTATCAGCCAATTGATTTCGTCAACTACGAACTCCTTCATCTTTACTGCGGCCTTTTGTCCGACATAGAGGACGCGTTCTGCAGCATCTATCTTGACCACATACAGCGGCTCCTGAGAAGAGATGCCAAGGCCCTTCCGCTGTCCTACAGTATAAGTATGAATCCCCTTATGAGAACCCACCACCCTCTTGCTCTCAATGTCAATAATGGGGCCCCCTCGTTCTTCGGGGACAAGCGCATGCATAAACGTGCGATAGTCTTTATCTCCAATAAAACAGATCTCCTGGCTCTCCGGCCTCTTTGCAGCCGGGAGTTTCAACTCCCTTGCAATCCTCCTCACCTCATCCTTCCTCTTTTCACCCAAAGGTAGTAAGAGCCTTCTCAATTCTTCGGGCCTCAGCATGTAAAGTACATAGGACTGGTCTTTCTTCGGATCGATGCCTTTTTTCAAGCACGCTGCGGCCTCCCGGCATCTTTCTGTTATGGCGTAATGGCCTGTTGCTATGCATTCGGCACACTTTTCGTCAGCCTTTCTCAAAAGATAAGGAAACTTAATGTGTTTGTTACAGAGAATACACGGATTAGGGGTAATCCCTTGAGCATAGGCATCAATAAAAGGCTCTATGACACGGGTCATGAACTCATTCCTGAGATCAACAACTGTGTGCTCCACCCCCAGTCGCGCAGCTGTCTCTCCTGCATCATGTATGGATTCCATGGAACAGCATCCCGAAAAGGTATCCTTCATTCTCGCCTCATACAGGGCAAAACTCACTCCTTCCACCTCATGTCCCTGTTCCTTGAGAAGATAGACCACCACTGAGGAATCGACCCCTCCGCTCATTCCCACAATAACCTTCATGACTGTATGATAACAAAACGCCGGAAACGTCTTCCATGCGCAGCTTCACTCCTGCAAAGACTGAACGAAACAATGACAACATGGGTAACGCTCTCAAAAGAGCCCTGTGGTATAATCACCTATGAATCTCTACCTTATTGATGGCAATTCCTACGTGTATCGCGCATTCTATGCCATCAAGAACCTCACCAATTCCAAGGGATTTCCCACTAACGCCATCTATGGGTTCACCAATATGCTCATGAAAATAATAAGAGAGAAGAAACCTGATGGTATCGCGGTCTTTTTTGACTCTCCGGTCCCCACAGAACGGCACAGGTTATTCGAGGGTTACAAGGCGCACAGGCCAGAGACCCCAAAAGAACTGGTCCAGCAGCTTCCTGCCATACGAAAGGTCATCTCTGCCTTTCAGATAAAAATAGTGGAAGTGCCGGGGTACGAGGCCGACGATCTCCTCTGCACCCTGGCAGAGAAAGCTGCGAAGAAAGGGGCTGACGTCTTCCTGGTCACAAGCGACAAGGATATGCTGCAGGTGGTAGGTAAGAGGATAAAAGTCTATGACCCGATGAAAGACAAGATACTTGACGAGGAGTATGTGAGAGAGAGGTTCGGGGTCGGGCCTGAAAGGGTCCCTGAGTTCATGGCGCTCGCAGGGGATGCGGTGGACAACATCCCTGGCATAAAGGGCATTGGCGAAAAAACGGCAAAGGAGCTCCTCACAGCGGTCAGAGACCTCGACGAACTCCTTAATTATCCCAAGGCTATCAAAAAAGAGAGAATCAGGAACCTCGTTATTGAACATGCGGATCTCGTGAGAATGAGCAAGAAGCTTGCGACTATAGACACTGCTGTGCCCGTAGACATGGATGTTGACGAAATTGGTCTGAGGGAACCCTTGTGGTCCGAGCTGCTTTCCCTTTTCCGCGAGTTCGAGTTTGGGAGCCTTATGAAACTGATCCCTTCTGCAAAAAGCGAGAGGCAGTATGAGAGCATACTTTCCATGGAAAAATGCGAAGAGTTTTTCTCATCCCTTCACGATAGTTTCGCTCTTGATATTGAAGCCACAGGGAAAGACCCTTTAAAGGACCGCGTCGTCGGCCTTGCCTTAAGCAGGGAGTCAGGGAAGGCATACTATATACCGTTTGGCCATTCATATGAAGGCGTCCCTGAACAGCCGGACAAGGGAGAAGTTCTCAGGATGGCTTCAGGAATATTGGAAGATCCAAGAATTCCGAAGATCGGGCACAACCTGAAATATGACATCGCGATGCTCAGGCAGGAAGGGATAACGGTGCAGGGCACGTTATACGATACTATGCTCGCCTCATACCTCATGAATCCCAACAAACCGGACCATAGTCTTGAAGATGCCTCCTTTGAATACCTGTCGTACCGCAAGAAGTCATTCCAGGAGGTGCTGGGGAAAAAACGGTTCTTTTCAGAGGTCGCGCTTGAGGATGCAACACGCTATGCAGCAGAGGATGCTGCACTGGCCATGGAATTAAAGGATGTGCTCTTTGAGAGGCTTAAGGAAGAAGCCCTTGATACCCTCTACTTTGATCTGGAGATGCCCCTCATCCATGTGCTGATCGACATGGAGGAGGCAGGCTTTAAAGTGGATGTGGATAAGCTGAATGATATGTCAAAGGAACTTTCCAGGGAGATTGAATCCATCCAGAAAAGGATTTATTTCCTTGCGGGTGAAGAATTCAATATCAACTCACCCAAGCAGCTGAGCAAGGTCCTGTTCCACAGCCTGGGACTCAGGCCGGGAAAGAAGACAAAGACAGGATTTTCGACAGAACTGAGTGTCCTGGAAGATCTTGCGGAAACCCATGAACTCCCCCGTGAGATCCTCAACTACCGAAGTCTGAGCAAACTAAAGTCCACCTACACAGATGTCCTTCCTGACTTGGTGAATCCTCGTACCGGCCGCATTCACACGTCTTTCAACCAGACCGTTACCGCCACAGGAAGGCTGAGCAGCAGTGACCCTAACCTCCAGAACATTCCTGTACGGGGCGAGTGGGGAATGCGGGTCAGGGACGCCTTCATCACCGGTCAAGGAAGTCTTATTCTCTCCGCTGACTATTCCCAGATTGAGTTGAGGATACTCGCACATCTCAGTCAGGACCAGGGCCTCATCGACGCATTCATGTCAGGAGTGGACATCCATACAAGGACAGCCTCAGCCCTCTTTGGAGTGGCTATGGACAAGGTCACTTCTGATATGAGGAGGGTCGCAAAAACCGTGAACTTCGGGGTCGTGTACGGAATCTCACCCTTCGGTCTGTCAGAGGCCCTGACCATAGCCCCGGCAGATGCGAAAAAATATATCGACGGCTATTTCGAAGGGCATCAGGGTGTAAAGGCCTACATAGAACGAACACTTGCCGAGGCAAAAGAGAAGGGCTATGTGCTCACCATGTTCGGGAGAAAGAGAAGGGTACCAGAGATAAAGAGCCAGAACGCGATCACCAGAGCACAGGGAGAAAGACTGGCAATAAACTCCCCCATCCAGGGCACTGCTGCCGACGCAATAAAGATAGCGATGATAAAGATCCGGGAACGCCTCATGCGAGAGAAGGTGGACGCCAAAATGATCCTTCAGGTTCATGATGAGCTCGTGTTTGAACTGCCAGATGAGGAACTGGACAGGACGACGCGCATTATTCGGGAGACCATGGAGGCCGCGGTCTCATTGTTAGTGCCGTTGAAGGTTGACATAGGGCATGGAAAAAGCTGGGCAGAGGCCCACGGGTAACGGCACGACTCACCTTCACACTGTGATGCATGAGTGAGCTGAAATATTTCCCAGCGGAAGCGAGAAGATGTCCTTAATCAGTTGACCCGTTGTTCTCCGGATAGATTAGCCCCTTTACAGTCTCTGCAGAGAGCGTGCGGTCAAGCGCGCCTTCCATGCCGGACATAACCTTCTCGATACCAGCAAATGCCGCGCAATCTGTCCGAAGCAGGTCAGGATCCTGAATCTCACCCCTGATGCAACGTACGACCTCAGCAAGGGTTATTGTCCCGATGTCCCGGCCAGGTACAAAGGTCCCGTCAGGTTCGGTCCTGAGGATGAGCCCGCTTTTCTCCAGAGCCCCCAGAATATCCTGGAGCGCGGCCATGGGGACGCACAGGCGTGCAGTAAGCGCAGGTAATGTCCAGCGGGGCTCACCATGAGAAAAATTGTACCCGATAAGGTACATGAGGATGAGCGCCAGCCTTTGCATGTACCATTCGCTATACAATGTCCGGTCATCGTGCATCGCGAGGAGTGCGGGGAATTGATGATAGAAGGACACCTTGACCCCTATGAGAAGTATGATCCAGTTATAATAAAGCCAGATCATGAAGAGCAGGACAATGGCGAATCCGGAATACACCGCCGAGTATTGTGCCGATGACATGATTACATGAGCAAATGTCCAGCTACCCGCTTCCCATAAAAAGCCCCCGGAAACACCACCAATCAATGCTGACGTAAACCTCACCTTGGTATAGGGAAGCAGGTAATACATCAGCGTAAACGCCGTACCTATAAGCAGGTAAGGAGCCAGCTTTCCCATGAGAAAGAGCACTGTACCAAAGGGTTCCATGGAGGTGATTCTTTGGGCAATTGCATTGCTCATCACCGAAGTGGTAATTCCGAGTGCGGAGAAGGTAAGGACCGGTCCTACCAGCAGCACACTCAGGTAATCCCTGAATCTTGCCAGCAGATTCCTTTTTTCCCTGATATGCCAGAGATAATTGAAGGAACTCTCAACCTGCTGTATGGTATTCGTCACTGTGTAGAGAAGGGTGGCGAGCCCCACAGCCCCAAGGAGACCTACATTTATCCGGTCAACATATCCAATGATATTGGAGGTGATCTCATCGCCCTTGTCTCCCAGAGGTGCGAGAAAATCCCTCATGAAAGGCTCCAGCATATTATGTGCCCCAAGCGCCTTGAGAACTGAAAAGGAAACCGCCAAAACAGGAACAAGGGAGAGGAGAGTAGTATACACAAGACCGGACGACCGGCGGAGGATCTCACCATCGGAGAATTCCTGCCCTATTTTATAAAGGAGCCTCAGCGTGGCGATAAAGAAATTCTTCCCCCTTTGTGAGGGGTCTGGCTTTAGCCCCCACAAGGTTTTCCTGATAAAACCATCTACTGTGCTGAATATGGATGACATAGGCTTCTGCCATATTATAGCGCGCTTCAGTATATATGCGAGCAAATGTTTGTATTCATCGCAGGGGAAGAGGACGTTTGTCTTATGTCAGCAGCGTAATGCGCACATGCGTGGAATTGTTGACAGGGAGAATCTTTCGTGATAGCATTGCGCATGGTAAGAAATGAGATGCCGAAGAACATGACCTTTGTCACCATCAGTAAGAAAGGCAAATACAGCCTTGGGGTTAAGACCGAAAAGGGCATTTTAGACATCAAGGCTGCGTCCAGGATGTTCAGAAAAAAGGTGCCGGTCTTGATTGACGACGTGATCAGGCGCGGGGACCAGGGTCTGAGCGGATTGGTGCACTCAGCCCTTAAGAGCAGGAGGTCAAAGGATATATTCCTCGACGAAAACACTATGGAATTTGGCCCTTGTGTGACAAACCCCGGCAAGATTCTGCTGCTTGGCTTCAACTACCGCACACATGCCGCGGAGATCAAGACAGCGGTTCCCTCTTCACCGCTTTTGTTCAGTAAGTACAATAATTCCCTTAATAGCCATAATGGTGTGATCAGGCTTCCCGCTGATGTGGCCTTCAAGTTCGACTACGAAGTGGAGTTGGTGGCGGTCATGGGCAGAAGAGCCCATCGGGTGAGCGAGGCGGAAGCCCTCTCCTGCGTCTTCGGCTACTGTATCGGCAATGACTTCAGCGCCCGCGACCTCCAGTTTAAGACCAGCCAGTTCCTGCTGGGTAAGACCTGCGACGGTTTTGCACCCATCGGACCCTACTTCGTGACAGCAGACCAGATCCCAGACCCCCACAACCTCGCCATTGAGTGTTACGTGAACGGTGAGAGGCGCCAGTCAGGCAACACACGCGATATGATTTTCAATGTCCCTGCCATCATCAGCTACGCGTCTAAGCACCTTACGCTAGAGCCCGGCGATTTGATTTTTACAGGAACGCCAGAAGGGGTGATCTTCGGTATGCAGCCGGAGAAGCAGGTCTGGCTCAAGGCAGGCGACAAGGTTACCTCAGTGATCGAGAAGCTCGGGGAATTGACGTTTACCCTTGTCTGAAGATGTGCCAGGCATACCGTCCCATCAGCAAGGAAATTTATGGGAATGGCCGATCCGTACCTTAATCTTTTTCTCTCTCGTGTCTTATGATTTCAAAGAGTTTTTTTACCATTTCCGCGTTTGTGTCCAGCTGCTTCTCGACAGTATTTCCCCATGTGTCCATGATATTCTTCATCTCATCCGTCATTGTCCTGCATGACTGAATAAAGGTCGAGAACCAGGAGTTAAAGAGCGTGGAAGCCTCTGATCCTTCCCTGAGGTTAGCCATGTCGAGGAAAATTTTTTGAAAATTCCTTGTGGATTCCATCCATGTCTCCAGAAAATCCTTTTGGGATTTCTCCCAGCCTTCCAATACATCCCTTTGTGATTTCAGCCATGCATCAAGAACATCAGGACCTTTTTCGAGGAATTGGAGATTTCTTGTGGACTCCATCCACCTTTCCAGAACCTCTTTTGGCGTTCTGGGCCAAAAGTCCATAACTTCCTGGACTGACCTGACCCATGCATCCAGCGCGCGCTTAAAACGTTGCATAGAGATCACCCATTTTAGTATTTCTCATATTTAATGATTACACAAAAAGGCCTCCCTGTCCACTATAAAGGCATTTTTAAAGGTCACTCCCCACCATATTCCAAGGCTATCCTTTTGTCTTTTCATATAATCTGTGGTATGGTGATCCTAGAAACAGGGGGGTTGCAGGATGAAGATACTGTTGGCGACCGATGGTTCTGAATATTCAGAGGGGGCAGCGGGATTTTTGCGATGCCTGAATCTATCACTAAGAGATGAAATCACCATTTTCCATGCGCTGTATTGGATACCGTTTCTCTATAATAATGAATCTTACCTCGATACGCTAAACGAAATAAAGAAGGAAATCGCACCTAGGATTATTGATTCTGTCCTAAATATCCTTAAGCCAGTAAATGCGAAAATCAGCACTGCAATCGTAGAGGGTCCACCTGAAGAATGCATTATTGATGCAACAACGGATACGGAAGCGGACATGATTGTTATGGGGTCAAGGGGC
>DASPUA010000296.1:0-3982 GCA_035623135.1 Thermodesulfovibrionales bacterium
CTCTCGTCTCTATTGAGGAAAAATTTTTCCATCTGGTCTGGAATAAGTCTCTATTCAATCACGCAGATTGCCATGCCTGCGCCCCGGTTAATCACGGCGGTTGCAACGCTTCCCATGATAAGTCTCTCTGCCTTTGAATAACCGTGCCGTCCTATGGCGAGCATATGGTAATCTCCGTCCTTCACCTCATGCAGGATACTTCCCGCCACATCAAGGGTGTCGGCGACCGTCTTGGTATCTATCTGGCCCTTCTCTACGCCTCTCTTCGTGAGTATTTCGGTAGCCTTGCCGAACATCGGTTCCAGTTTGAGTTTCTGGTTGGCCAGCCATTTGTCGATAACCTTGTTTCTTGCGTCCCTCTCTTCTTCCGTCAGGATGTGGCCGTCATCCCACAACGGCGCGGGCAGATTGGGAATGACATGCAGAAGGGTAATCTTTAAACCGCTTGCACCTGAGAATTGCCGGCCCACGAAATCAACCGCCTTCAACGAACCTTCCGAATCATCGATTGCAATCAATATCTTTTTCATTGCTATCCTCCCAGTCCGGATAATTTCCAACTCTTATGAAAATAGTGCTTTTGTAACTGTTTACGCATTATACATTTTTTAATATTGTACTGCAAAATCCCTTTGTTGCCTAATTTTTTATGGTCGTTGTCTTTTTTAGTAAAATAAAGCCATGTCCGCACGAAAGGGGAAAGAGCTTATGAAGTCGTGGAAGGACAACGTTTTCTTTATACTCGTTGAGCCGGGGGATCCCGCAAATATCGGTGCTGCCTCGGTCTTCCCCTCTCTATGACAGGGTCGACAACTCCATTGCGCATTTCGAGGCTACACCTGAGTTCGCTACTCGCCGCGACCCGCGGGTTTGCTCGACTCCCTTTCGGAGCCTTTGTCAGGAAACTTAGTGCTTCCGGTTACCCTTCACACCTTCCTCAAGCTATGCGGGCGAACCACCAAATTCCCGCAGTCGGACTTGAACCGACAAGTCATACGTTTTACACGGCATGCCATAGTAGTTAACGCCTCACAACTTCCGGCGCCATTCATTATGATGTCAAATCGACACTACCGATCTGTACCGCCCCTGAATATGAATTTTTTCTGTAGAGCCCCGAGAAAGGGCCATGTCACATTTCATTGCAAAATGCAACTTTGATATTTTATTTGCAACCATGATAGAAAATAACCGTCATCCGGTATCCAGCATATGCGGTCGAGACGCGCCAGAATGCGTATCATTATATTTGTTGCATTTTGAAGCACTTCAGAATCAATAAGATCACCCGGGAATCTCATATCAGCTTGATTTATAAAGATATTATACCTTGGCATGGTGCTTGATATTGTATTAGGAAACAGAAAAAGGAGGCTTAAAGAAAATGAAAGGGTTAATGAAGAGCTTAGAGAACATGTTTGCAGCGGCAGCATTCGCAGAGGCTGGCGAATTCGAGACAGCAAAGTACATTCTCAGCGAAAACAAAAGACCGCAGCAGGTGGATAGGATCAGCAGGCCGGGCAAGGAATTACGGGCACTGGGAATAGGAAGATAACTTTGTTGAGAATTGAACCGTCAATTGATACGGTACTGATCAAATAATGAACAAAGTTATTTTATCAGTATCGCGTCAATTATGCTTCGATCTTGTTTGCAGAGATAATTTCGCATTCATTTCTAATATCTTTAGGGGAGGACGTGGAGTGGCATGCATATAAAATCGTTGGTGAAACAATTTGAAGAAATAATGTCTTCTGTAGCTTTTGCAGAGGCAGGCGAGGTTGGCAGTGCAATAAAGATCCTTCACGAGAGGCATAAGGTCTTACTTGTTTTAACCGGTGAGGAAACAGATATGAAGGCGGCAAGATGTGCTCTGAATATCTGTAAGCGTATCGGGGTAGGGATCGAGATCCTGTATATCACGAAAAATGATCATGAAATACCATTTTTGGAAGAATACCTGAATGAGCTGAAAATAAAAGGAATAGAGTATAAAGTCAGACGCTGCAAGGACTCGACGAAGGAAGAAATTATGAGGTTTCTGGAGAAAGAAAAGGATATCCAGTTCGTTGTGATCGATTCGCAGGATTTGGGGATTGACTCTGCCAGTGACAAACCGGAGACATTGAAGAGGTGGGAGAGACTCACTTGTCCGTTGGTGCTGGTTTCAGGGTTTTCAAACACATAACAGAGAAAAATATTGAATGAGGAGGTTGACTATGGCTGCAGATCGTATTAAATCAAAGAAGCCGGTGGTGAAAATGGTGCTTTTCGGGGTATGTTCAGCAATCGTTTACGGAGCGGTTCTATCATACCAGGGTCTTATAACAGCATATTTTACAAGAGGCGCATTATATGCTGCCTTACCAATTGCTGGGGCCTTTACTCTTTCTTACGTACACGGTCATTTTACAGGTTATTTCTGGTCGGTTCTGGGAATCGAGGCCAAGAAGAGTGCTGTGGTGAGGCAGAGTCCGGAGGCGGAACGCACTGACAGGATAGAGAGACCTCAGCCTCGACCCCGCTTGAGAGCGCAATTATAAAACTTACCAAATATGGAGGAGGATAACACATGCAAGACGTAGCCCATGAAGTAGTAAAGTTTATCGATCTGAATTACGCGAACATATTGTATCTCTTTGCGGTCGGCTTTGTAGGAGGACTTGTAAGCGGCTTCATCGGTTCGGGAGGAGCCTTCGTCCTTACGCCGGGTATGATGAGCCTGGGAGTCCCTGGACTGGTGGCGGTGGCAAGCAACATGTGCCATAAGTTCCCGAAGGCTCTGGTCGGTGCTCTCAAACGTGCTAAGTACGGCCAGGTGGATGTCAAACTGGGCATTATCTTTGGTATCTTTGCTGAGGCAGGCGTATTTTATGGAGCCACTGTCCAGGAGAACATTAAGAAGGCATTTGGTGACGCCGGATCGAACCTTTATGTAAGTGTGGCATTCGTTGTCATACTGGCTGTTGTCGGCAGTTTTGTTCTCCGCGATGCAATAAAGACTTACAGATCAGGTAAAACAGATGAAGAGGAGAAGACATCAAAAATAGCCAGATGGGTACAGTCAATCAACATACCTGGGACGATGGTCTATTTTAGAAGCCTCAAGGCGAAGGTATCGGTCCTGTTTATCATTCCGCTTGCCTTTGCAACCGGTATGTCAGCTGCTACCATTGCGGTGGGTGGATTTATAGGGGTCCCTTCACTGATTTATGTGCTGGGAGCTCCGGGTCTTATGGGTTCTGCCACGGAATTGGTAATAGCGTTTGTCATGGGCCTGGGCGGTTCATTCAAATATGCATTGCACGGATTAGTTGATTTCCGTCTGACCGCAATCATTCTGGCAGGCTCTCTCTTTGGTATTCAGCTGGGAGCCATGGGTACCACCTATGTAAAGCCGTTTATGATCAAGTTCGTAATGGGCGCTATCATGGTAATCGTTCTTTTCAGCAGGGCGTTGATGATACCGATATACCTTGCACAGCTGGGGCTGATACATCCGATGAGTGAAACTACTGTCAAGGCGTTTAAAAGCTCGAGTTTTGCAATAATGGCGTTTGCCCTTCTGCTCGGGGCCTTCATAATTCTGAGAGCCATGTGGCAGGGACGCAGAGCAGAGCGTCAAGCAACAATACATGAAGCTCTAGAAAAGGGGAATATATAAGATGGGCAGGTACAAGAAAATACTTGTTGCTATTGACGGCTCTGATTCAAGTATGCATGCATTGCAGGAATCCCTTAATCTGGCCTTTAAGGAGGGGAGCCGGATAACTGCAGTTTCGGTTTCCCCACAATTCGAAGGAGATCTGAGTTTGGTGGGAGTCGGAAATCTGTCAGCAGCCTTAAAAGATCCCTTCGAGGTGGCTCTTTCAAAAGCAAAGGAAATGGCGAAATCATCAGGTGTGTCGATTGCAACAATATCTGAAGAGGGAGAACCGTATGAACAGATTCTCGACGTCGCAGAGGCGGAAAACTGTGATTT
>DASPUA010000297.1:0-2586 GCA_035623135.1 Thermodesulfovibrionales bacterium
CATAATCACCTATTTCACTCACCCTTGTCATATCAAACTCCTTGCTTTATGTATTTAAAATATTAAAGGATAAAACCCCATACACAGAGCCTGTTTTCCATTGTCTTTTTGCAAACAATCTCGACAAGAATTCTTACCAACTGATGCTATCAGAATATGTGCTTCATGTCAATTTAATAAATAGTAAGACAATAAGAGTTTCTTAACGCCGCGCATTTTGGCATACGGATGTATCTATCGCTTGAAAGCTATCCTTCTTGACAAGCTCTGCCAATGCAGTTTAAGAAAGGACATCCCGAGAGCTCCACCTAGGCGGTATTCACTGCAACAGCTCACTGATATGTGAGCCTGTTTCCCGAATGGTGCTTCGAAGGAAAAAAACTGAGGAAAAGCTGAAGGAACCTCAGTCAGCACATCGGATATTTTCCTTTGCTGAGATCCATACAGAATTTGTTAATACCTCCCAATTCTCTTTCGATAATGGCGGTAATTTTTTTTGAAATATCTTTTATCTTGAGTTTCCCGTCAATCAATACCTGGGCTGACGCCATCTGTGGATTATCAATGGGGGTTCCTATTCTGCTGAGGAGGAGAATATACACCTCCTTCAGGCTTCCGACCTCCTCATAGACCATGCGTGCGATCTCGTGAGCCAGCACGTTGTAGATTTTCCCCACATGGCTCACCGGGTTTTTTCCCGCTGCCGCCTCGGTTCCCATGGGTCTGTTCATGGAGATGAGCCCGTTTACCCTGTTGCCGCGTCCCACCTGGCCTGAATCAGCATCCTCAACAGACGTTCCCAGGAGGGTGAGATATATCCCTCCAAGCCCCCTGCCTCTTTTATCGAGGGTGTTGAGGTGGACCTCTATCTTTCTGAAGCAATGATAGTTTTTAAGGAACTTCATCATATTCCTCTGTACGTGCTCTTTTCTTTCAAAATAATCCTTCTCTGAATGAACGTAACGTGCAATGAGCGGCATTGCAACGGTGAGATCAAGTATGTTTCTCTTCCTCGACCCCATGACCTTGATATCTTCCCCGGTCTCGGGATAGGTAGCCTTGAATTTTGTTGAATTCAGATATCTCTCAAGTTCAAGCACAATCTTTTCTGTGGGACTCAAGGGATAATACCCCACAGCAGCAGAGGTGTCATTTGCAGCCATTACCTTTCCAGGTCTTGCAAAGATATCGGTGAGCTCTTCAGAGCCGGGCGCGAGTACAACTCTGTAAGTGAAATGTTTTTCAGCGTCTACAAATCTAAGATTTCTCCTGAGCCATGTTTTTGCAGCATCCATGGCGATATCAACCACAGGGATCTCTTTCCCCAAAGCCCTAAATGTTGCCCTGTCTCCTATGGTGAGTTCCATCCGTTTTGTGACCCTTCCTCCTCGAAAGGTCTTCAATGTCTTGCCGGCAGCGAGGAGGCCCTTGTCGATGTTATGGTGGAGAATCGTGCCGAAGGTCTTCATGTATTCCCTGCTCAGTGCGATGGATACTGCCTCCATTATGGAGTCACACATAAAATCGGGATGGCCCCTCCCTTTTCTCTCCACTATTTCGACCCGGTGTTCAGTGACCGCTGTTCCTTTATAGGTTTCGACCTCAATCATATTTACATCTTACCAGAACATGACCTCATTGTGGACACGCCCGTGATACGCAAAAGGGGCATGATTTGTCGCTCCAGACAGATATGTCGGGCCATTTTGGCACACTACAAGAACGTGCTGAACTTTACAATTTTGTCTTATTGAATATAAAATAAAGGTATGATAACAAACTATAACAAACAGATGGAAATGTCCGCACTGTATGAGATCAGTAAACTTCTGGGAGCATCCCTGAATCTGAAGGTAAATCTAAGAGGAGTGATGAAGGTCCTTTCCGAGTATCTGGAAATGAAGAGGGGGACCGTTGCGCTCAGGAGCAATAACGAAGTGTCTGTCATCGCTGCGCATGGCATGTCAGAAGAGGAGATCAGGAAGGGAAGGTACAGCTTGGGGGAGGGCATCATCGGAAGGGTGGCAAAGCTTGGTTCGCCCATTGTGATCCCCAATATCGGTGAGGAACCGTTGTTTCTTAACAAGACCGGTGCAAGAAAGATGATTAAAAAGGAAAATATTTCTTTCCTTTGTGTGCCCATAAAATTCAAAGATGAAATACTGGGTGTATTGAGCGTGGACAGGCTCTTTGGTTCTAAGGGGATTTCATTTGAGGAGGATTTGAGGTTATTGAAGATCATTGCTTCACTCATAGCACAATCGGTGAAGCTCCACAGGGAGGTTGAGAGAGAGAGAGAGGCATTTCAGGAGGAAAAAGAGGAGCTTACACGGCAGCTAAGAGGGAAATACAGGGTGGAGAACATCATCGGGCTGTCAGACAGGATGCAGGAAGTCTTTGAAGCTATTCATCAAGTGGCTCCCTCAAGAGCCAATGTGCTGTTGAGGGGCGAAAGTGGAACAGGGAAAGAACTGGTTGCCAAGGCAATCCATTTTATGAGCCAGCGGGCACAGGGAGCCTTTATCAAATTCAACTGCGCCTCCATCCCCGAAGGGCTTCTTGAATCAGAACTCTTCGGCCATGAGA
>DASPUA010000298.1:0-3031 GCA_035623135.1 Thermodesulfovibrionales bacterium
ATCCCCGACACTGGCAATGGATGCGAAGGCAAAGGCAGTGAAGGCTGCAAGCTATGACATTGTGAACTTTGGTGTGTGTGAGCCTGACTTTGACACGCCTGAAAATATTAAGGAGGCTGCTATCAGGGCCGTGAGGGAGGGGTTCACAAAATATACCCCTGTGGGCGGCATCGACCCGCTGAAGGATGCGATTATTGAAAAGTTCAGGAAGGACAATGACCTGGAGTATACAAGGGAAGAAATCATCGTATCATGCGGGGCAAAGCACAGCCTTTATAATATCGCAGAGGCGCTCTACGGCCCAGGGGATGAGGTGATTATCCCTTCTCCTTACTGGGTTTCTTATCCGGATCAGGTACTCCTGAATGATGCGACCCCTGTAATCATAGAAACCCACGAGAGGGACGGATTCATGCTCAATCCCGATGCGCTCGAATCCCATATCACTGTGAAGACAAAGGCCATTATCCTTAACTCGCCCTCGAATCCCACAGGCCTCGCCTATGATCGGAGGACCCTCGAAAACATTGCAGAGGTTGTCCTGAAGCATGATCTTTTCGTGATCTCCGACGAGATCTATGAGAAACTGGTATACGATGGTGCTGAGCATGTGAGTGTTGCATCTCTAGGGGGCGAGATGAAAAGGAGGACCCTTGTGGTAAACGGCCTCTCAAAATCGCATGCCATGACCGGCTGGCGCATAGGTTTCGCCGCGGGACCCAAAGAGATCATTAAGGCCATGACAAACATACAAAGCCAGTCAACATCCAATCCCAATTCTATTGCGCAAAAGGCGGCTGTTGAGGCATTAACCGGCCCGCAGGATTTTGTCGAGAAAATGAGAAGTGAATTTGACAAAAGGAGAAAATTCCTCGTTTCGAAGTTGAATGCGATTCCTGAGGTAAGCTGTCTGAACCCCACCGGCGCCTTTTATGCCTTTCCGAATATTTCCGGACTCTTCGGAAGAGTGGACGGAAAGCCCGTGTTTTCTTCCTCTGACCTCGCATTGTACCTCCTCGAGGACGCAAATGTGGCTCTCGTTCCCGGTGATGCCTTTGGGAATGACAGCCATATCCGACTCTCTTACGCAACCTCTATGGAGAATCTGAAGAAAGGTGTGGAGATGATAAGGGCCGCGGTGGAAAAACTCAAGTGACGAGTGAACAGTGAAGGACGGAAGCGCAGGCAAAGACTTTCGTTCCGGATATGTAGCGATAATCGGTAGACCGAATGTGGGGAAATCAACGCTCCTCAATAGTGTTCTCGGCGAAAAGGTTTCCATTGTGACTTCACGGCCCCAAACCACCCGGAGGAGGGTTATCGGGATCAGGACAACCGAACAGAGCCAGATCATCTTTGTCGACACCCCGGGCTTTCATAAACCGCAGCATAAACTTGGAGAATTCATGGTGAACGAGGCGAGGGAGTCGTTGAAGGATGCGGATATCATTCTCTTCATGGTCGAACCAAGGAGTCCTGGCTATGGTGATACGTGGATCATGGAGCGACTTAAGGAACTGGGAACGATGTGTCCTGTTCTCCTTCTTATTAACAAAATAGATCTGGTGAAGAAATCCGAGCTTCTCCCGATCATGGATGAGTACCGCCGGAGCTACCCATTTGATGCAATCTTTCCTTTATCCGCGCTGAATGCTGAGGATGTGAAGGGTCTCCTGAAGGACGTGGAGGAACGGCTTCCCTTTGGCCCTCAGTACTACCCTGATGACGTTGTTACGGATCAGTATGAACGATTCGTGGTTGGTGAAATGATAAGGGAAAAGGTAATGGAAGTGACTGAAGAAGAGGTGCCTCATTCCATTGCCGTGGAGATTGTTCAGTGGATAGAGAGAGAGGATGGAATGCTCTTTTTGTCAGCAAATATTTATGTTGAAAGAGAAGGGCAAAAAGGTATTATAATAGGGAAAGGCGGGGAGAGGCTCAAGGCCGTAGGGTCTGCAGCAAGAGCTGATATCGAGAAGTTTCTCGCAAAGAAAGTCTTTATGAAATTATGGGTGAAGGTGAAGGAAGGCTGGCGCAGTGATACACGGATGCTGAAGGAACTGGGGCTGCATTAGATGCTGGTTCGCATGAATGTTGAAGGCCTGCTCTTTGATCCAAGAAGCAGCATGTATATCCTCCTCCTTAAGGAATTGGAGGGGAATAATACCCTCCCTATATGGATAGGGAAACCTGAGGCGGATTCTATTGCCCTTGCCCTGGGCGGAGTCATGACCCCGAGACCTCTCACCCATGACCTTGTCAAGAACATCCTCTCTGGACTCAAGGCAAAAGTGACTAGGATCGTAATCACGGAAATCCTCGATAATACCTATTATGCACTTATACATATCGCAGATGGAAAGAAGGAGGTCCCTGTCGATTCGAGACCAAGCGATGCCGTTGCTGTTGCCCTCAGAGTCAATGCGCCCATATTTGTTGAGGAGGGCATTATGGAAAAGAAAAGCACCGATGAACTGGAGGAGTGGCTGAAGAATCTGAGGCCAGAAGACTTTGGCAATGTTATGTAGCGAATTCGGGAAGAAACGATCGAGGCCGAAGACTTTTGGGGCTTCCTCCATTCCTCTAAGGGCATGATGTCACTGACGCGTGTTACACCGCACTGAAGCCGTCATCTTCAAAACCGCACCATTCTCTGACGCTGATCTTATTGTCACGGCCTTTACCCTGGATTACGGCCTGGTACATGCTTTTGCAAAGAGCAGCCGAAAGACAAAGAGCAGATTCGGAAGCAGTCTGGAACCTCTCACCTACACGAAGGTCTCCTTTTGGGGGAGGGAAGAGAGCAGCCTTCCTCGCCTGACACAGTCAGACATTATCAAGCCGTTTCAATCGTTACGAGAGAGGCCCGGATGCTTCTTTCAGGTCATGGAAATTATAGAACTCACCCTCGGTTTTTTAGCAGAGCGGGAAACATACAGGGAATGCTTTCATCTCCTGATTACTACGCTTAACAGAATCGAGAACGACAGTCTAAAAAATAGCGCGGTCTTTAACACCATTCTTTACAAGA
>DASPUA010000299.1:0-4236 GCA_035623135.1 Thermodesulfovibrionales bacterium
TTATCATCTCACTCATTCCCCCGATATCAGAAGTAACGACGGGAATGCCGTACGCAAGACTTGTGGTGATCGTAAGAGGAGCGTTCTCATACCAGATCGAGGGGACAATCACCACATCAATAGACTGGAGGATCGACTCAATCTCGTTGAAGTTGTATGACCCTTTGAATTCAATACGGGAGTCCTGCTGGGCCATGATTTTCAAGTGCTTCTGATATTCGACTTCGTGAAAGCATCCTCCCCACACCTGAAGCCTCGCGTTTTGAGTGGCGCTCCTCTTAAAGCCTTCCACCATGATATGGACGCCCTTGTGATGTTGGACAGTTCCGATATAGCCGAAGGTTACCGTTCCATTCTTCCCTTTCACCATGTTCGTTTTCTTTCTTGTGTAATCGAAGCCGTGGCGTGAAAGAATGAATCGGTCGGACGGGATAAAACCGGTTCGGTCAAAGAGAGATATAAGAAATTGAGAAGGCGAGAGCAGGCAATCACAGGATTCGACGAGGGCATGCGCGTCGCTGACCCTCTTGCGCATAGTGTCCTCAGGCACGTGGGCAAAGCAATGGTTCAGGCATGTCCGCCCCTCCTCAGGACCTTCGCAGCGCACATTATCCGTGCGAAGCATGATTCCGAGAGGGCACATCAGCCAGTAATCGGTCGCCATGAAAACAACTTTTACTTCCGAGTCCCTGGCAGCCTTTATCGACGCGGTGATCCGGAAAGGGTGTGCACAGTGATAAATGTCAAATTTCTCCTGAGTAAAAATACTCTTTGCCTCTTCGTAAAGATACGCATCGATGAGATCAAAGCAAAAGGTATGGTCGTCGGGCTTCTCTTTATGCATCAGGCTTATAACGGGAACCCCTTCATAGACGTAGTTCTTATGCACCATACCAGAGGCATATCCTTCGGTGAACCCTTCCTGATCTATTACGGCATACGTCAGAACCTTAACGAAATGCCCCATCCTCTGAAGTTGTTTCGCAAGATTGAGCACGTACCTCTCTGTTCCGGTGTAGTGGTGGGGGAAAAACTGGTGCACGCCGAGAAGTATCCTCACCTAAATTTCACCTGCAAGCACATCCACTTTGCCCCTGGTGTTCGCTCCCAAATAGCACCCGGAGGTATTCGAGAAGATTTTATAGAGGCTTTCGATAAAGTCAGCCCTCACATCATCAACGCCTGTAAAACTTTTCATAAAATCAGAAAAACTGAACAGGCTCGCTTTCATTGCGGAAAAGAGTTCGGATGAGATCTGCTCATGATTATTCGGCCGGAATTGTTCAAGAAATTTGTCGAGACGCGGTTCGCCTCCGTTCACAGGTGCACGCAAAGAACGGGAAGCGCTTAATTTCCTCTCAAAGTTTTTGAGGAATGAATGAATAAGAAGCACCGGTTCCTTAGTGAACTCGCTCTCCACATTCAATGTAAAAATACACGATTTCAAGAGTGAATAGAGGTAACTTATCGTCTCAAGTATCGGCTGAGCAGGAATGTCTTTTCTTTCGACCTGCAATATCTTCCATAACGACACGGTATCGACGTATCCTCTCCTTAAAAAGTATATTGCCGGTCTCGTATGGGAATGGATGATTCCATTCGAGGACTGAAAAAAAAGGGTGTGATTATCTTTCAGCAGTCTCACTCCCAGATCAAGGTCCTCCGCATAGTCGGAATGAAAACGGTACGATTCAAAGACAGACCTCTTTATCCCCAGGCATACACTGTCGAGGCCTGCTGCCGCCCTCTTAGTCTGCAGATCAAGACTATCGAAGTTTTTGAGGAGTGTGCGGGAAACAACCCGGTCGTGGTCGTACCCCAGATGCAGGTTGTGCACCCACATGCCCCAGCTCGCAAAGAGGTCAGCGTCGGCCCGCGGGATTTGTCTCGCGGAAACGGCCGAAGCCTGTCCCCTGTAAATCGGCATGAGGAGTTTATGTAACCAACAGTTGCTCACCGGGACGGCATCCTGCACAGTAAACACCAGCAGATCTCCTGTTGACTGTTCGGCCCCGAAATTACGCGTTCTGGCATGGTGAAAGTCCTCGGCCGGAATTCGGAAAATTTTCTCGGCATGCGATTGTGCGATATCCAATGTCCTATCATCCGAGCCTGAATCGACAATAACCAGTTCAGTCTCACTGACGCCCTCCTGCTGTTTCAATCTTCTTAGGGTGTACTCGAACTCTTCGCCGGCATTCTTGACCGGAATGATAATCGAGACCTTCGCCTTAATGGGCTCGTCATTGAGACATGTGCGCACTCTGTTGGTCACGCCGTTTTGTTCTCTCCCCTCCCTCCGGACCCTCTTTGCCGCAGGATCGGCAAAAGACTTCCTATGCCCCCTTCCCGTTCGCGAACCAACTTCGTCGCTTTTCAGTGCCTGGACATGTGCATCATCACGCCCCTTATTCACAAACGACGGTCGAAAGACGCGATCCCTTATCTTCCGATATTTCTCCAGGGCCCTCCAACCTTTAGTCTTCTTCATTGCCTTTATCAGCTCTTCCCTGTCTCGGAGAGTAGTGTGCAGCATCATGATAGTTGCATTCTTCGCTGATACCTCTGATGTGAGTGACTCAAGTCTGGTATCCTTCTCTCGGAGAGCGGTGATCAGAGAATCAATCTGGCGCCTCCTCTCATGCAATTCGGCATTAAGGACGTCCGACCGGGAATCCCTTTCTCTCAGTTCGGTATAGAGTCTCACAAGCTGGGAGTCCCTCTCCCTTAGTTCGGTATAGAGTTTCACAAGCTGGGAGTCCCTCTCCCTTAGCTCAATGCTCAGGGCATCCATCTGGAAATCTTTCACCTTAAGTTGATCAGAGAGTATGGCTACCTGAGAGTCCTTCTGCCTCACCTCCGCAACGATAGCATCGATCCGGGCATCCTTCTCCCTTACTTCTGCTGTCAGGGCATTCACCTCTGAGTCTTTCTCCCTCAGTTCATTGTAGAGATTTTCGACCCGGGGACCCTTTTCCTTCAATTCCGCATAGAGCCTCTCCATCTGGGAGTCCCTGCCCCTAAGTTCATTGAGCAGGTTCTCCAGTTGTGCCCCCTTCTCTTTCAGTTCACTGACCAGATGTTCTGCGTACGTGCCCTTCTCCTGCAGTTCTGAGTAAAGTGTATTGATCTGTGAGTTCCCTTGTTCAATGAGGTTCCTGCAAACCTCGTTCTCTCTTGTCCGGTCTTTCAGCACGTTCCTTGTGTAAGCAAATGCCGACATGTAGTCATGGATCCTGTTTGGCGTGATCTTATCAACGTGCCGGGACAGGACCTCCAAATACGCCTGCCGCAGGAAGAGCGGGTCTTTGTTCGCCTGGGATATCTGGAGATCAACACTCCATTGGTTGTAATTGGCCGTCACCTGTTTGATATGGTAGAAAGAGTAGTGTTCGCCGATCCTTATCAGTAAGTCCCAGTCCTCGTAAAGCTCGAAAGAGGTATCGAATCCTCCTGAAGTGACGATCGGTTTCCTTTCGAAAAGCAGACACATGAAGGGGATGTAATTTTCGAAGACGAGCCTGTCATAATTGAAATCATATGAAAACGCCACTTCGCTCTGCACCTCGTGGTTGAGCTCATGGGTCTGGGGGTTATACTCCTTGTAGACCATAAGGGAATCGGTGTATGCGACTTTATAATCGCTCTGCTCAAGGAAGGAGACGAGCGTAGCCACATGAATAGGATACAGTTCATCGTCGTCATCGAGAAACCCGATGTACGTCCCTTTTGCATTCCCTATCCCCACATTCCCCGCATGGGCCCTTCCCGTGTTCTTTTCGAGCCTTAGATAGTTGAGGGAGACGTCTCCAAGTATTGCCCCGATCTCGTCAATCGCCAGGTCGCAGCCACCATCATTCACAAGAAGCACCTCTATGGGTCTATAGATCTGGGAGGCTATGCTCCGCAACGCCCTTTGTAATAGCTTAGGCCTGTCCTTTGTCCTGACGATAATAGAGACTAAGGGATGCTGTCCTTCTGTCAATCTTCCCCCTTATTTGCGACGATAGGTATGTGCTATTGCCCCAATTTTTAGGCTCATCTTACGAGCTTGCTGACATAATACGTTCACTTAAATAAGTGATATAGTATACCTCAACTGAGCAAATTTGAACAGAATCTATAGGGATACGAATTGACTCACAAATAATGTTACCGTAGACAGAAGTTAAAAGGATCGTTGACTCATAATGCATGTTACCGAGAAAAAACATGCAGAGAAAGGGATTGTTTTAT
>DASPUA010000300.1:0-3640 GCA_035623135.1 Thermodesulfovibrionales bacterium
CCACTGCGTCGAGAGATTAGAATATCTGGAAGATGATGAGGCGAGGAGGTTCATGGGTGAATACGCACCGCTCCATCCCCTTCTCGATATAGAACATCCCGTGAGCTACGGTCCCCTCATACTTTCAGACCTCTATATGGAATATAAAAGGGCACACGATGACGTGATGGCAAAGGTGAGCAACGTAGTCCTGGATGTTGCAGCCGATTTCGAGAGGATCACCGGCCGGAAATACGGCCTCTTCGAGTCCTACCGGCTTGACGACGCAGAGATCGCCCTCGTTATACTGAACTCTGCTGCAGGGACCGCAAAAGACACGGTAGATGAGTTCAGAGCAAGGGGGATCAAGGCAGGACTCCTCAAACCGAGACTCTTCAGGCCTTTCCCGTACAAGGGGGTAGCAGATGCGCTGAAGACTGCGAAGGCGGTTTGCGTGATGGACCGCGCCGACTCCTTTGGCGGTTTCGGACCGATGCACATGGAGATCGCCTCAGCACTCATGATGAACGACAGGAAACCTGTCCTCATTAATAAAATATACGGACTGGGCGGCAGGGATTTCCTCCCGGAACATGCCGAACATGTGCTCTCTGAACTCAGTGATATCGCGAAAGGTGGCAAGGTAAGAACATTCAAGGAATATATAGGAGTGAAGGAATAACATGACAACTGCACCGTCGCTCAAAGAACTTTCGAAGAAAGAAGACCTTTTTACCCACGGACACAGGATGTGTTCCGGATGCGGGGCACCTATTATTGTGAAACAGCTCCTGCTTGCCTCCGACTACCCTATCGTCGCAGCCAATGCCACGGGATGCCTCGAGGTCTCCACATGCATCTCCGAATACACTGCATGGAAGATTCCCTGGATACATAATGCATTTGAAAACGCAGCTGCCACTCTGTCGGGAGTCGAAGCAATGTACCGTTCTCTCAAGAAACAGGGGAAGATTGCAAAAGAGATAAAATTCGTTGCCTTTGGCGGTGACGGGGGGACCTATGATATAGGCTTCCAGAGCCTCTCCGGCGCCATGGAGCGCGGCCATGACATGCTGTATGTCTGTTACGACAACGGCGGGTATATGAATACCGGAATCCAGCGTTCCAGCGCAACGCCCATCGGAACAGACACCACCACATCTCCTGTTGGGAGCGTCACAAAAGGAAAGATGCAGCAGAGAAAAAACCTGACCCGCATAATGGCTGCCCATGGTATCCCTTATGTTGCGCAGGCATCTCCTGCCCACTGGAGAGACACGGTCGTAAAGTTCAAGAAGGCCCTTGAGATAACAGGGCCGAAATTCATCAATGTCATCGCCCCCTGCAACAGGGGATGGAGATCCAGCACCGACGACGCAATCCTCCTGAGCAGGGCCGCGGTCGACACCTGCTACTGGCCCCTCTACGAAGTGGAAGAGGGGGCTACAAAGATCAATTACACCCCTAAGGAGAAAAGACCCCTGGAAGAGTTCCTCAGGCCACAGGGTAGGTTCAAACACATGTTCGCCCCAGGAAACGAGTGGCTTATAGCCCTCTTGCAGGATGAGGTGGACAGGGAATGGGAACGTCTCAACAAGGAGGCTGCAACACCATAATCATTTCCTCCGAAGGACATTCAACTGCTGTGCAAAAAGCGGGGAATAGTGTTGATATAAATATAATAATGTGCTATTTTTGAGGTGCTATGGCAGAATTTGACCTTGTCATGTATGAGGAAGAGTTCAAGCGCATTGACGAAGAGCTCCAGAAGTTGCATCAACAGGCCAACGCGAAGGTTCTCTTTTTGGTGGATAAAAACGGTCAGCTTATTGCCTCTGCAGGCGATACCCACAATATCGACACCACTGCGCTCGCATCGTTGACTGCAGGGAATATTGCCGCCACAGGCGGGATTGCACGGCTTCTCGGCGAAAGGGAGTTCACCATCCTCTTCCACGAAGGGGAGAAAGACAATATCCACATCTCCCTCATCGGTCAGAGGGTCATCCTTGTAGTGATCTTCGATCAGAGGTCATCACTCGGTCTTGTGCGGTTGCGGGT
This sequence comes from Thermodesulfovibrionales bacterium, assembly GCA_035623135.1. Taxonomy (GTDB): domain Bacteria; phylum Nitrospirota; class Thermodesulfovibrionia; order Thermodesulfovibrionales; family UBA9159; genus DASPUA01. The sequence goes on from DASPUA010000300.1 coordinate 2,041, forward strand.
AAAAAAGGCATCCGAGTCCCTCACCAAAATCTTTGACGAAATATCAAGAAAGGCAGAAAAGGAAAAGGTGGAGGGCAGATTGGACGAGTCTCCCTTTGCAGAGATAAGTGATGAGGATATCGACAACCTTTTCAGATAGGTAACTTCCCGTGTCTTTTATTAATTACTCCTCCCGAGAGATCAACTGCAAGATTGTCTATTATGGGCCCGGCCTTTGCGGAAAAACCACCAATCTCCAATATATCTACAGGAGGACAACCCCTGAGCAGAAGGGCAAGCTCATATCACTCGCCACAGAGACCGAGAGAACCCTTTTCTTTGATTTTCTTCCTCTCGCCCTTGGAGATATCAAAGGGTTTAGGGTGAGGTTTCACCTGTACACCGTCCCCGGACAGGTCTTCTATGCGGCAAGCAGAAAATTAATTCTCAAAGGTGTTGACGGTGTGGTCTTTGTTGCCGATTCCCAGATAGAGCGTATGGAGGCCAATATAGAGAGCCTTGAAGACCTCAGGATCAACCTTGCAGAGCAGGGATATGAGCTGGAAAAACTCCCCTTCACGATCCAGTACAATAAAAGGGATTTGCCGAATGTTGCACCCATAGAGGAAATGAATACGCTTCTCAACCCTAATGGTATCCCATGGTTTGAGGGTGTGGCGATGACTGGACAGGGCGTTTTTGAGACCCTTAAGAATGTAGCGAAACAGGTGCTCTTCGAACTGAAAAAGAATTACTGAGAAATGCCCTAGAAAAGGAGGACGTATGCCAAAATACCCCAGAAACTATATGATGCTTCAGAAGAAGTTCCCTGATCTTATGAAAGCGCATGAGGAGGTGGGAAAACTCGCCAGGAAAGCAGGCCCCATTGACGCAAAGACCGGAAATCTCATACAACTGGCTGCCTCCATCGCCCTGCGGTCAGAAGGCGGGGTACACTCCCATGCAAGGAGGGCAATTCAGTCCGGCGCGTCAAAAGATGAGATTTATCACACCATTGTCCTTCTTATGAATACCGTGGGGTTTCCCACCGTAGCAGCGGCCTTTTCATGGGTAAGTGATATCACACAAAAGAAGAAATAGATTCCCTCAATAGTGCGCCGGCAGTTATTCGGGTTCGTATAGGCCCTGATGTTCAATAGCATATCTCGTACCTCTTCTTTGTCGTCCGTTTTAAGCGAGCAACGGTGAGGAAATTACTTGGGCACGAGGGGCTCGGAGGAAATCCTTAACAAGAAATCCATAGCTTTTTTTTAATTGATACTCTATATTATTTTTATGAATAACTGTTTGGGATACTTCAAATACCGCACTTACATGAAGGATATATGAAGATAGAGAACAGCCCTCCAATAAGACCTGGGACGAGCGCACAACAGATGGGACAGCAAAAATTAGGACATTTGCTGGTTGTGGATGATGAGGCACAGGCCCTTAACCCTTTCTGCGAGATTCTGTCAGAGTTCGGCTATCATGTCACAGGTTTTACCTCAGCGAAAGAAGCGATAGAGGCGCTGAAGGACAAGGGTCAGGCCTTTGATCTGCTCCTGATCGACCTGATAATGCCCAAAATAGACGGGGTCTCCCTTCTCAGGACTGCACT